>CAYRXG010000185.1:0-1047 GCA_964428285.1 uncultured Clavibacter sp. | reverse complement strand
ACTGCTTAGACGGTCGTACCGACGTCAAGTGCGTTCCTTATGCTGAATGGGTCAAGGCATGGTCAAGCTTCCGTAATAAGTAACGGAACTGTTGAGTGGGCGTCGCAAGGCGCCCACTCTCACCAAAAATTATGACTACTCAAATTCAAAATTTTATGAACCGCCACGTTAAGGCGCGCGCGCTTTCACTTTTAGCGCTGCCACTTACTTGGTTATTGGTTATTTATATTGGCTCGCTTTTTGCACTATTTATAACTTCAATTTGGAAGATCGATACTTTCACCAGCAAAGTTGTGCGCGAATTTACGCTGCAAAACTTTGTTGATGTATTTACCGATCGCGCCTATTTCAATGTAACAATCCGAACATTAATTGTTGCTATCTCGGTTACTCTAATTTGTGCAGTAATCGCAATTCCTATGGCTTTCTTCATGGCAAGAATTGCAAAGGCATCATCCAGACCAGTTTTAATCGCACTAGTTCTAACTCCGCTCTGGGCTTCATATTTAGTAAAGATCTACGCCTGGCGCACCATGTTCTATCCAGAAAGCGGCTTCCTGCAATGGTTGATTTCCCCGATCGGCGGTTCAAGTCCTGGATTTGGAATGATCGCAGTAATCGTTGGACTTTCTTATCTTTGGTTGCCATACATGGTTCTTCCTATTTATGCCGGTATGGAGAAGCTCCCAGATTCGGTGTTGGATGCCTCATCTGATTTAGGAGCAAAGCCAGGTAGGACTTTCTTTGGAATAGTTCTTCCAATAACTTGGCCAGCAATTATTGCCGGCTCAATTTTCACCTTCTCATTAAGTATGGGTGATTACATAACGGTCCAAATTCTTGGCGGCACTTTCCAAATGCTCGGAAATGTCGTCTACCAAAACTTCTCGCTAAATCTTCCCTTTGCGGCCGCAGTCGCGCTAATTCCTGTCATCATCATGATTATCTATCTTGGCAGCGTCCGTAAAACTGGAGCTCTGGATAATTTATGAAACTCTCTCGCTCCGCAAAAGCTGGATTCCAACTTTGGATGGTCTTCGGACTTAT
>CAYRXG010000184.1:0-1056 GCA_964428285.1 uncultured Clavibacter sp. | reverse complement strand
GCGCTTGTCTTGATGCCATTCCGTAAAAAATTAATCTGCCAAATGGCGCCAACGCTTCCAAAGATTGATCAAAGGTTGTGCCGCCAACCATCTCTAAAACAATATCTACTGGCTTATTTTTATTGGCTGTCAACAGCGCGCTCTTTAAATCCACTTCACCTGCATCAACCACCTCATCTGCCCCAAGCTCTTTACATAACTTCTTCTTCTCATCTGATGAAGTCACCGCAATTACATATGCGCCCCAGAGCTTTGCCAATTGAATTGCAATACTTCCCACGCCACCTGCGCCAGCATGAACCACCACGCTCTCACCCGGTTTTACATGCGCCATCTCTTTTAAAATCAAATACGCAGTTGTTCCTTGCACCATCATCGCAAGGGCTGCGCCATCACTAACTTGTTCTGGCAATGGAATAACGGTCCTTGGATTAACCAAAGTCTTCTGGCAATAACCACCAGTACTTGCCAACGCCAATACTCGCGAACCATCTGGCATCTTGCCCACAACTTCCATGCCAGGAATCAATGGCAAAGTTTGTTGTGACAGATACGAGTTTTCAGTCTGGTGAGTATCTGCATAATTAATTCCAATTGCTGTGACATCTAAAACCACTTGGCTGCCAACTGGAGTTGGCTCTGGCAGATCCAGATACTTCATAACTTCTGGACCACCGAATTCGGTGATCTGAATTGCTTTCATTTTTTTAATCCTTACCTTTAACCCTTAGTGGAGCCGAGCGTCAATCCAGAAACGAATTGTCGCTTCAATACAAAGAAAATAATCAAAGTTGGTAACGCCGCCATAATTGCACCGGCTGCCAACATATTCCAATCGGTAATAAATTCACCCCGTAATCGTCCTAAAGCAGCAGTAATCGGCCGTTTTGAATCAGTCTTCATCAAAACCAGCGCAAAGAAGAATTCGTTATAAATCCAAGTTGTCATCAATACCGAAAGCGCAGCCAGCGGTGGGCGCAACAACGGCAAAATAATGTTGAAGTAATGACGCCAAACTGATGCGCCATCAACCAGCGCAGATTCTGAAATCTCTTT
>CAYRXG010000183.1:0-1057 GCA_964428285.1 uncultured Clavibacter sp. | reverse complement strand
GCGGACCAGCTAAATTCTGGGGTTCCTTTACTACGACATAACCGTCGTCAAATGATAAATCAATAAGTTCAAGTGGTGTATAACCGGGAAGGCCGCACATAAACAATAGATTCAGATCTGATATTAGCTGATTTGTTGAGATATTAAATTCACCAGCAAGTCGCTTGATGGTAATTCCTGGATGAGCACTCAAAAAAGGAATCATGTCCATCAAACGTATAGCTCGTTGGGATGCAGTTTCACTCATGCTTCTGCACCAAGCTCTCAAGTGCCTTTTTGACTCTCACTTGCAAATCATTTGGTTCTATCACCTTGATATCTTCGCAAAACCAGAGAATTGAACGCAGAGCTTCTTCTTGATCCGTAAAATTAATTTCAGCTAAATCAAAATCTTGGTCGATAACTTCTACTCTCTGCGCTTTCTCGCGAAGCGAATAACAGGAGTTCTTTCTTATTTGCATAGTGACCAGATATTGAGAGTCTGCGTACATTATTAAATGATCTCTAACGTTAAAATCTACCGGGATGACGAAACTACCTCTTTTGGATGAGATTTCAACATCACTTCGAATTCTTGAGAGTTTAAAAACTCGGTAATCGTTCCTATTGAGGTCAAATCCAACTACGTACCATTCCCCTCTCCACGCACTTAACCCCATCGGACAAATAACCCGTCTATCTGAATTCGCCTCGTCATTCTTTTGATAGTCGAAGCTAATCTCCGATTGCGTTGAAATTGCCGTACTTATCGCCTTTAGTCCCGAATTTAAGAGTATTGAGTTATCAATCTCAATATGGATATTAGGTCCAGCATCTATTCGTAAGGCTTCTATTTTCATGGCAATTCGATGTGCATCCTCCGCAAAATCTGATGCATTCATATAATTAACAGCCGTCGCCAAGATTCCAAGTTCTTCAGCAGAAAATATGGGTTTCATGGAGAATCGTTCCGGCGAAATTCGATAACCGATTTCATCTTCAAAGAGCGGGTCATCATTTATTACTTCAATATCTATACCTAAAGCGCGGAGTTCATCTTTATCTCGTTCAAACATGC
>CAYRXG010000182.1:0-1057 GCA_964428285.1 uncultured Clavibacter sp. | reverse complement strand
GCATGTTTGAACGAGATAAAGATGAACTCCGCGCTTTAGGTATAGATATTGAAGTGATAAATGATGACCCGCTCTTTGAAGATGAAATCGGTTATCGAATTTCGCCGGAGCGATTCTCCATGAAACCCATATTTTCTGCTGAAGAACTTGGCATCTTGGCAACGGCTATTAATTATTTGAATGCATCAGACTTTGCGGAGGATGCACATCGAATTGCTCTGAAAATAGAAGCCTTACGAATAGATGCTGAACGTAATATCAATATTGAGATTGATAATTCGATACTCCTAAATTCAGGACTAAAGGCGATAAGTACGGCAATTTCAACGCAATCGGAGATTAGCTTCGACTATCAAAAGAATGACGAGGCGAATTCAGATAGACGGGTTATTTGTCCGATGGGGTTAAGTGCGTGGAGAGGGGAATGGTACGTAGTTGGATTTGACCTCAATAGGAACGATTACCGAGTTTTTAAACTCTCAAGAATTCGAAGTGATGTTGAAATCTCATCCAAAAGAGGTAGTTTCGTCATCCCGGTAGATTTTAACGTTAGAGATCATTTAATAATGTACGCAGACTCTCAATATCTGGTCACTATGCAAATAAGAAAGAACTCCTGTTATTCGCTTCGCGAGAAAGCGCAGAGAGTAGAAGTTATCGACCAAGATTTTGATTTAGCTGAAATTAATTTTACGGATCAAGAAGAAGCTCTGCGTTCGATTCTCTGGTTTTGCGAAGATATCAAGGTGATAGAACCACATGATTTGCAAGTGAGAGTCAAAAAGGGACTGGAGAGCTTGGTGCAGAAGCATGAGTGAAACTGCATCCCAGCGGGCAATACGTTTAATGGACATGATTCCTTTTTTGAGTGCTCATCCAGGAATTACGATCAAGCAACTTGCAGGTGAATTTAATATCTCAACAAATCAGCTAATCTCAGATCTGAATCTATTGTTTATGTGTGGCCTTCCCGGTTACACACCGCTTGAACTTATTGATCTTTCATTTGACGACGGTTATGTCGTAGTAAAGGAACCCCAGAATTTAGCTGGTCCGC
>CAYRXG010000181.1:0-1143 GCA_964428285.1 uncultured Clavibacter sp. | reverse complement strand
ATCAAATGCAAATCAGTGGACAGCCATATGTTTGGCTTGATGCAACTAAGATTTCTGATTTTCCAAACAGATTTCCCACTATTTATGCTTCATGTTTAGAAAATGGTATTGATCCAACTAAAGAAAAAATTCCTGTAGCTCCAGCTTCTCACTACGCTTCAGGCGGTGTTTTAGTAGATTTAAATGGTAAATCATCAGTTGATGGCTTATACATTTGCGGTGAATCAGCCTGCACCGGTGCTCATGGTGCGAATAGGCTGGCTTCTAATTCTTTGCTAGAAGGCTTGGTTTTTGGAGCCCGAATTGCGGAGAATTTATCAAGAGATCTTCCAGCCCAACAACAACCAATTGAAGATAATCAAAGTATTTTGTTAGATCCTAAAATTGTATTGCCGCTTCAAATTGCAATGAGTGAGGGGGCTGGGGTACTTAGATCAAAAGCATCTCTAACTAAAACCTTACAAACCTTAAATGAATTATCTAAATTAACCAGCACAGAGCCGCGAATAGAAGCATGGGAGGCTACAAATCTGCATCTACTCGCCACAGTTATTGTGAAATCAGCTTTAATGAGAACAGAATCTCGAGGCTCACATCGACGTAGTGATTTTCCAGAAACTGATGAAAATTGGTTGAGTAGAATTGTTCAAGAAATAGATTCAAGCGGCAACTGGCAAAATAAAGTGGAGGCAGTGTAAATGAATCAACTTCGGGATAATTTGAAAACACTGGGCCTTTCACCGAACCATATTTTTCAACAGGTAAAAGATGCAATAAGTGAAGATTTGGCAGGCGGGGAAGATATAACATCAATTTCTACTATTTCTGAATCCCAAGTAAGTACTGCTGAATTTACTTCTAGATCAGCTGGTGTGGTCAGTGGGTTGCATGTTGTTGCAGCAGTTCTCGAATACTGCGGGATTAATCATTATGAAGTTTTGGTTGACGAGGGATCAAAGGTTGCGGCGGGAAAGGTTTTAATTAGAGCGCAAGGCAATACTCAAAAACTACTTTTAGCAGAGCGCACAGCACTTAATTTTCTATCTCACTTGAGTGGAATTTCAACTCTAGTTAATACCTGGGTGGAAGAGATTGCTGGAACAAAATGTCAGATTCGAGATACTCGAAAAACCACACCCGGCC
>CAYRXG010000180.1:0-1162 GCA_964428285.1 uncultured Clavibacter sp. | reverse complement strand
GCCTTGGCATGTTTGAACTTACCGGAATTGCTCCAGCTCCACGTGGCATTCCACAGATCGAAGTTACCTTTGATATCGATGCCAACGGAATCGTTCATGTATCAGCAAAAGATCTTGGTACTGGAAAAGAACAGAGCATGACCATTACTGGCGGTTCTGCACTTCCCAAAGAAGAGATCGATCGCATGATGAAAGATGCTGAATCACACGCTGATGAAGATAAGAAACGTCGTGAAGAAGCCGAGATTCGAAATGCAGGTGATTCACTTGTTTATCAGACAGAGAAGTTCCTCAAAGATAATGAAGATAAGTTAAAAGAGGGCGAAGCTGCTGATAAGAAGAATGAAGTTGAATCTGCAATGTCAGATCTAAAGAAAACTTTAGAAGGAACAGATTCTGCAGCAATTAAAACTGCTACTGAAAAACTTGCTGAAGTAAGTCAGCAACTCGGTGCTGCTCTATACGCTGCAAATGCAGCCCAGGCTTCACCTGAAGCGCCAAAAGAAGATGGCGTTGAAGATGCCGAGATTGTTGATGAAGGTAAGTAATGAGCGAGGAAATCGCTACTGATACTCCTACAACAGAGAGTGAAGCGGCCGAGTCGAAAGACCCGGTCGCTTCTCTTACTGAAGACCTGCAAAGACTTCAAGCAGAGTATTCAAATTACAAAAAACGCGTAGATCGCGATCGTTTACTTGTTGCTGATATCGCAACCGCCTCTGCACTTACTGAGATGCTGCCAATTCTTGATGATCTAGATCGCGCAGCCGAACATGGCGAATTAACGGGTGGCTTTAAAGCAATTGCTGATCAAATAACTGCCTTCACCCAAAAATTAGGGCTAGAAAAATTTGGCGAAGCACCAACAGCCTTTGATCCCAATATTCACGAAGCGCTAATGCACGAAACCTCAAATGAAGTAAAAGAAACAACAGTCACAAAGATTCTGCAATTTGGCTATAAACATAAGGAGCGAGTACTGCGACCAGCACGTGTTGTAGTAACCGACCCAGAACATGGCAGCTAAAGACTTATACGAAAAGGATTACTACGCCGTTCTTGGCGTTGATTCCAAAGCCGATGGCGCAACCATCAAAAAGAAATACCGCCAACTTGCCCGCGAATTGCATCCAGATAAAACCAAAGGCGATAAGAAGTTAGA
>CAYRXG010000179.1:0-1189 GCA_964428285.1 uncultured Clavibacter sp. | reverse complement strand
GAGAATTTCCCAGTAAAGTTTAAGGGTGCCGCTTATAGAAATTCGGGGCTTGAGCAAGGCCTTTGGTTCAGTTAAAGCTGTCGATGGCGTAGATCTTGATATCAATGCTGGTGAATTCTTAACACTCCTTGGTCCATCTGGTTCAGGTAAGACCACAGTTCTGCGAATGATTGCGGGCTTTGAAACTCCCGATGGTGGAGTAATTAATTTAAATGGTAAAGAAATAACAAATCAACCGCCATATGAGCGAGATGTGAATACGGTATTTCAAGATTACGCACTCTTTCCTCATATGGATGTAATAACGAATATTGAATACGGACTTCGTGTAAAGAAAGTAGATAAGAAGGAGCGACGCGCAAAAGCGCTTGAGGCTTTAGAACAAGTTCGCCTTAGTGGATATGAAAACCGTAAACCAAGTCAGTTATCTGGTGGCCAGCGCCAACGCGTTGCATTAGCGCGCGCTTTGGTGAATCGTCCTGCGGTCTTGTTACTTGATGAGCCCCTTGGAGCTCTTGATCTAAAACTTCGCCAGCAGATGCAGATAGAGTTAAAAGAATTACAAAGAGAAGTCGGTATTACTTTTATCTTTGTAACTCACGATCAAGAAGAAGCTCTAACTATGAGCGATCGAATTGCCGTCTTTGATAAGGGCAAGATTCAACAACTTGATCGTCCCGCAGCAATTTACGAAAAACCAACTAATGAATTTGTTGCTGGCTTTGTTGGCGTCTCTAATTTGATTTCAGGGAGCGCAGCACAAACTCTTCTTGGTAAATCCGGAACTTTTACCGTGCGCCCCGAAAAAATTCAGATTTCCCAATCATCTGGTGCAGCCGGAACCATTAAAGAGGTTGAGTACTTAGGCCCTGCTACTCGTTTTATTGTCGATCTAGATGCTGGAGTTCGCCTAGTAGTTCTCAAACAAAATAGTGAAGAGAGTGCTTCAGATGTAATGAGCATGCGCGGCAAGAAAGTAAATCTTGCTTGGGATAAAGAGAGCGAATACCGCGTTAGTTAAGTTTCTCATCGCAAAGATGAGAGAGGTGATGGAAGCTCCATCACCATGCCACGTAAGTGGTATTGAGGAGGAAATAAGTGCGAATCACCAACCTTCGCAAGTTTGCAGTTGTAATTGCTGCAAGCACCCTCGTTCTCGCTGGCTGCTCGAGCTCTAGCGATGATGCAG
>CAYRXG010000178.1:0-1195 GCA_964428285.1 uncultured Clavibacter sp. | reverse complement strand
GATTTCTCCTGAACCAATTGCTGGAAATGGTTTAGGTGTTGGCGAGGTAGGTTATTTAATTACCGGCGTTAAGGATGTAAGACAGTCTCGAGTTGGAGATACGGTAACCACATATAACAACCCTACAAAAGTTGCTTTAGCTGGATATAAGGATCCAAAGCCAATGGTTTTTTCCGGTCTATTTCCTTTGGATGGCGCTGAGTATCCGATGTTGCGTGAAGCATTAGATAAGTTGCAACTTAATGATGCTGCGTTAGTTTTTGAACCAGAATCTTCAGCTGCGCTTGGTTTTGGTTTTCGATGTGGTTTCTTAGGTTTGCTGCATATGGAAATTGTCCGTGAGCGACTAGAACGAGAAGCGGGATTAACGCTAATCTCAACTGCTCCTAGCGTGGTTTATAACGTAACGCTAGATGATGGCAAGAAGTTAGTAGTTACAAATCCTTCTGAATATCCGGATGGGAAGGTTGCAGAGGTTCAGGAACCAATTGTTAAGGCAACAATATTGGCACCTAGTGAGTTCATTGGAACGATTATGGAGCTTTGTCAGCAGCGCAGAGGTGTTCAAAAAGGTATGGACTATTTATCTGAAGACAGAATTGAAATTCGCTACACATTACCACTTGCTGAGATTGTCTTTGATTTCTTCGATCAATTAAAGTCCAGAACTAGAGGTTATGCCTCACTTGATTATGAACCAATCGGTGAAGAAGCAGGTGACCTAGTTAAAGTAGACATCTTGCTCCAAGGTGAAAAGGTAGATGCTTTCAGCCAAATCATTCATCGAGATAAAGCTTATTCATACGGCGTTAAGATGACGGAAAAACTTCGTGAATTAATTCCACGTCAACAATTTGAGGTGCCAATCCAAGCTGCAATCGGTGCAAAGATTATCGCTCGTGAAAACATTAGAGCCATCAGAAAAGATGTACTAGCCAAATGTTATGGCGGCGATATCACACGTAAACGAAAACTTTTGGAGAAGCAAAAAGAGGGTAAGAAGAGAATGAAGATGGTTGGCCGTGTTGAGGTTCCGCAGGAAGCTTTCATTGCCGCTTTAACAACTGATTCAGATAAAGTGAGTGAAAAGAAAAAGTAAGTGAATCTTGCCTTTTATATTCACATTCCATATTGCGTAAAGCGATGCGGCTACTGCGACTTTAATACCTATACCCCTGCGGAATTAAAGATTTCA
>CAYRXG010000177.1:0-1265 GCA_964428285.1 uncultured Clavibacter sp. | reverse complement strand
GTACTTATTTATTTCATCAAATAGAAAGGTTGGTTCTGCTTCATTGACTATAAGGACTGTGATATTCGAAGAACCAAATACGTCGGCCCACTTAGCAACCACTTGACCGTGAAAATGTCGCTTCCAAAAGGTCGGATTTATTTTTGATTCCCCCGGCTTATCAAGTACCGAATGGAGCCACTCTTCATAATCTGCCGTTATTCCATACTTTAAATACTGCTGATATGAAGATGGCAACAATTTAGCCAAAGGCCGAAGCGTAAAGAGAATTTTCACTTCTCGATTTTTGAAAGAAGAATGAATCTTTCGGATTTGATCTCCTGAAAGTTCTGAGAAAAATTCACTACTAATAATTACGGTCTCTGTATTGTCTTTATCGATAGAAGCAGCCGATTTCTCCCATAATTTTGTCGATTCACGTTCGCCACCGCGCTTTGCCCAGCCCCATGGTTTCTGGCTTAACGACCAAGCCAGGCGGTGATGCGCTTTATGACCAAACTCAAAGTAGTTGACCCCTTGTTTTAATAGATCTTTTCTATTTAGATGAAAAGATTCTTGCAGCGCTGTTGTTCCGGACTTATGGAACCCTGCGTGAATAATTAACTTTTTCACTTCTTGATTTCAACCATCTTAATTTCATCAACTGGCACTGGGCATGGCGCACCATCGCAACAATTTGTCTTGGAGTGACAGGTGGGGCAGAGCCAACGCGTTGCTATTGGATCGTACGGAGCGCCACAGAAATCGCAGGGCATCTGATTATTTGCGCTCATGAACGCATTATTGCCTAATCCATACTCCTAATATGGCAGCGGCGATACCTAGGAAATAGTTTCCAAAGAGATTCACAGTAAATTCACGCAATTTAGAGCGCTGAGTAAAGAGATCTAGTGAGAAAGCTGACCATGTAGTTAAAGCGCCGCAAAATCCGAGAAGGGCAAATCCGAGTTCACTTTGATCCTTCGCCGAAACTCCTAAGAGAAATGATCCAAAAATATTTACAATCAGAATCCCAATTGGAAATCGATAACTAGATCTAAAGAAGGCATCAATTACATACCTAGTTGGCGCTCCAATTCCAGCTCCGAGAGCAAAATAAAGAATCTTCACTTTACGGCCTTTGGTGCGATGAAATAGAGAATAACCAGGCTAGCCAGAACCGTTCCGTAGAAGTAACAAACAGCCAGCAGATCAATTCGCTCCGCATAAATAAGCGCCACCGATGAGAAGGTTGTCATGCCTCCTGCAAAACCTGGAATCCAAAA
>CAYRXG010000176.1:0-1315 GCA_964428285.1 uncultured Clavibacter sp. | reverse complement strand
GCTCCTGGATCAAAAGTTGTCACCGATTATTACGACCGATCAGGACTTACTCCATACATGGAAAAACTAGGTTTTAATCTTGTTGGATATGGTTGCGTTACTTGTATTGGCAACTCAGGTCCATTGCCTTTGGAAATAAGCAAAGCAATTAATGAGAATGATTTGGCAGTTTCAGCTGTACTTTCAGGAAATCGAAATTTTGAGGGCAGAATTTCCCCAGATGTAAAGATGAATTACCTTGCCTCACCACCTTTAGTCGTTGCATATGCATTAACTGGCTCCATGAATCACGATTTTGAAAAAGATCCAATCGGACTTGGCAAAGATGGCAATCCAGTATTTTTAAAGGATATCTGGCCAACTACTGCTGAGATTGAGAAAGTTGTTGCCTCCTCTATTTCTTCAGATATGTTTACAAAAGATTATGCATCAGTTTTTGAAGGAGATAATCGTTGGAAGTCACTAGACACACCAACCGGTAATACATTTGAGTGGGATTTGAAATCTACATATGTGCGCAAACCGCCATACTTTGATGGAATGCCAAAAAATCCTGTTCCAGTGACAAATATTTCTAACGGCCGAGTTCTGGCATTACTTGGAGATTCTGTAACAACTGACCATATTTCACCTGCTGGAAATATAAAAGCAGATTCTCCAGCTGGTAAATACTTAGCCGAACATGGCATCGAACGTGCTGATTTCAATTCTTATGGATCTCGCAGAGGTAACCATGAAGTTATGATTCGGGGAACTTTTGCAAATATTCGTTTGAAAAATCTTCTTTTAAACGGTGTTGAGGGTGGATTTACTAAAAATTTCCTGGCTGGCGGAGAACAAACCACAATTTATGAAGCATCTCGCGCATACATCGCTGCCAAGATTCCATTAATAATTTTGGCTGGAAAAGAATATGGTTCAGGTTCATCTCGCGATTGGGCTGCAAAAGGAACAGCTTTATTAGGAGTAAGAGCGGTAATAGCTGAATCTTTTGAAAGAATTCATAGATCAAATCTAATTGGAATGGGTGTGCTCCCTTTGCAATTTCTAGATGGTCAAACCGCTGCATCACTTGGATTAGATGGATCTGAAGTATTTTCTATTGCTGGTATTGATCAACTTAACAATGGAGTCACTCCAAAAGAGGTTGAGGTGACCGCCGGGGATAAGAAATTCAAAGCTAAATTGCGCATAGATACCCCAGGTGAGGCAGATTACTATCGTCACGGCGGGATTATGCAGTACGTACTACGCTCTTTGTTGAGCAAATAAATCGCTATCCCTTTCACAAACCTTTAAACTACAACCATGCTGA
>CAYRXG010000175.1:0-1347 GCA_964428285.1 uncultured Clavibacter sp. | reverse complement strand
GATGAAGAGCAGATTAAGGGTCGCGTAAATCAGATTCGTGCCGAAATCGAAGCTTCTGATTCAGATTACGATCGCGAAAAGCTACAAGAGCGCTTGGCAAAGCTGGCAGGCGGCGTTGCCGTTATCAAAGCTGGCGCAGCTACTGAAGTTGAACTAAAAGAGCGCAAGCACCGTATCGAAGATGCAGTTCGTAACGCGAAGGCAGCAGTAGAAGAAGGAATCGTTGCTGGCGGTGGCGTTGCGTTACTACAAGCTTCAAAGAAAGCATTTGAAAAGCTAAAACTCTCTGGTGATGAAGCAACTGGTGCAAAGATTGTTGAATTTGCAATCGAAGCTCCACTTAAGCAGATTGCAGTAAATGCTGGTCTAGAAGGTGGCGTAGTTGTTGAGAAAGTACGCAACCTAAAAGCTGGCGAAGGATTAAATGCTGCAACTGGAGAATATGTAGACATGATTAAATCCGGAATTATCGATCCAGCAAAGGTAACAAGATCAGCGCTTCAGAATGCAGCATCAATTGCAGCGCTCTTCTTAACAACGGAAGCGGTAATTGCAGATAAACCAGAACCTAAGCCAGCAGTTCCTGCAGCTCCTGGCGGAGATATGGACTTCTAAAGCAAGATAGAATCTGCTTCATGTCACGCGCGAAGCAGAAGAATTCAAAGCAAGGCAGCGGTGTCGATCCATTCGACGCCGCTGATCTTGCACGTAGCGCAGCTCTCGAAGATGCTAAAAATCCTGATTATGTTGGCGATCTACTCGCAATTGATAGCGATGAAGAACATATAGCCTCGTATCTTTTTGCAGCAGCGTTGCCAGGTTATGTTGGTTGGCGTTGGGCGGTAACAATCGCCAAAGTAGAAGATGGCGCTCCAACTATCTGTGATGTTGTACTTCTTCCAGGCCCAGATTCAATTTTGGCACCAGAGTGGATTCCATATAGCAATCGAATTACATCAGATGATGTTGTCGCAGGAACAATTGTTCCTACTGCACCAGATGATGCGCGATTAGTTCCTACAAATTCAGTTCTGCCAGCGGATGAAGATTTTGATTTACATGAACTTTTTGAATTAGGTGTAAGTAGATTGCGAGTCCTTTCAATTGAAGGTCGAGACCAAGCAGCAAAGCGATGGATTGAAGGCGATCGCGGACCAAATGCAGAGATTGCACGTCTAGCTCCAAAAAATTGTGGCAGTTGTGGTTTTTATCTTCCGATCAGTGGCTCGCTCCGCCAAGCTTTTGGCGTCTGTGCAAACGCGATTTCACCGGAAGATGCGCGGGTAGTCTCGGTTAATCACGGCTGCGGCGCTCATTCAGAGGCGATAAACTAGCCCCCTGTCCGCA
>CAYRXG010000174.1:0-1368 GCA_964428285.1 uncultured Clavibacter sp. | reverse complement strand
CGCCGGTGTACTTTGCATGTGGTTCAGCAACTGCACAAGCAGGTGGTGACATCCAGAATGAACGGTAATAAGCCTTGCGGTAGTAATAGCAAGTTAATCGGAAACCTAATGGAAAAATCAGAATAAATAGCGCTGGCGAAATAATCATGCCAAACAACGAGATTGTTCCAATCGGAGTTCCGAAATGAGCAGAACCATCAATACAGGCTGTTGATAAACAAGGTGAATAGAAAGGTGAAATCAAAGGTTCGGCAAAGTAATACTTCTTTTCAAATGCCCGGAAAGTTGCATAAATAATGAAAGAGATAAGTACTGCAACTGTAATTGCAGGCTGTAACCACCAGCGATCAGTTCGAAGTGTGCGCTCTTTAATTGCAGCTCGCGTACTTGAAAAAACTCCGGTTGCCACTGATTTCCTCCCTACGGAATGCATTAATTTTCCTAGTGATTCCCAGGGTTTTCTAGGTGAGCGCTTATGAGTTCGCCCACAACTGGCGGAGGGCGTGGGATTTGAACCCACGAAGGTTTCCCTTGCCGGTTTTCAAGACCGGTGCACTAGGCCACTATGCGAGCCCTCCGTGGGAGAACTTACCTTCCCTGCTTGGGCTCCTCAAAATCATCGCCATCTAAGCCAGAGATTGCTGGCTTAAGGTGGATTCGGAATTTAACTGAAGTCATATGGATAACCACAATCGTTACTGCAGCAATTAAGACCACAAAATTAAGAGCTAGTTCCGTTCTTTCGAGATAAACAAAAACTGTCGAACCAATTGCGGTAGCTGTTGCATAAAGCGGTCCGCCGGTAAAAATTTGCGGAGTAACTCGGCAAACAATGTCACGTAATACACCGCCACCAACGCCAGTAATAATTCCTAAAATAATCGCTACTAAAGCAGAGGTATCAAACAAAATTGCTTTATAAGTTCCGGCAATTGCAAACAACGCCATCGCAACTGAATCAAGTAGAACAACAACGCCACTTGATTTGCGATACCAACGGCCAATAATTAGCGCTGCTGCGGCTCCCGCAACTGCAGTCAAAATATATTTATCTTGCATACCGGAAGGACGTCCTGCAGATAGCAGAAGGTCACGCAGAATTCCACCGCCTAAACCAGCAATAATCGAAACTGAGATCACGCCAACTAAATCAAAGCGTTTATAAAAGATTGCAAATAGCGCTCCTTGAAATGCGCCGATTCCAACACACATCAAATCAAGCCAGATTGGTACAGCTCTAAAAATCATTCTGGTAACTCCAGTAACTCTTCAATTATCTTTGCAACCCCATCATCGGTATGAGGTTCGGCAACTCCTTTTGCATGTTTGCTCGCTTCTGGATGGCCATCTTGCATCGCCCAAGAACGG
>CAYRXG010000173.1:0-1388 GCA_964428285.1 uncultured Clavibacter sp. | reverse complement strand
AACTTAATAACTGTACCGATAACGATTACTTCGAACGTGGCATCGAACTAGCAATTGAAAAATACGGAATAGCGATTGAGCCGGTAGATATCTCCGATCTCTTTGCTGTAGAAGTAGATTTCCAAGCCGACTTAGATCGCGCAAACTCTAAATTCAATTAAGCCCGATGGGCTTTACCCTCTTTATTTGCAGTCTCCAGAATTTCTTTAGCAGCATCAGCATTAATTAAGAAAATAAAAATACCAATCAATAAATCGGGCCAAATGCTTGGAAATCTTAAAGTAAACAAACCTGCGCCAATGATTAATACATTTGCCATTGCATCATTACGAGCCGAGTAATAAGCAGCTGCGACCAAACCCCCTTCTTCTTTTCTATGTCGTGCAATCAACAGTGCGCAAGTCGTATTCACTATTAAGGCGCCAAATCCAACAATTCCCATTCCGCCGCCCTCTGGAACTTCCGGAGAAAGAAATTGCTGAATTGCATTCCAAAGAAAAGCTGTACCTGGAACGAGTAAGAACAAAGCAAACGCATAGCTTGCATATTTGCGTTTCTTTAAACTCCAACCAATTGCAAATGCAATCAAGATATTTACAGAGGCATCCTCAAGAAAATCCACGCTATCGCCGATCAAAGCAACCGAGTCATAAAGTTGACCGTAATAATTTTCAACGCCAAAGTAGATCAAATTTAGCGCCGCAACCAGAAGGACGGTTCTACGTAAATTCACAGATGTTTTGCTAGTTAACGCCGTAGAAAGCGCCGCCTATTAGTAGCGCAATCCAAACGGTATGGAAGATTGGCATAAAGCTACTGATCTGAACTACTGAAGCTTTGGTATTCAAATCTTCGCTATTTGCCTCTTTGATTCGTAAAAGCTCTTGAATAATGCTCGAGAAAATTAGTGTTGTACCGAACCAAGCCACCATGCAATATGGACAGAGAGCGCTGATTTCAAATGTAGTTTGGAAAGCTAACCAATGGGAGAAAACAACCGCAAGGAAAGTTCCGACAAAAGCAATCTGCCAGAACCATTTTGGAAATTGAATCTCTGCAAGGAGCGCTACTCCTAGCGCGATAAAAATTGCAAATGCACCGATTCCAATCAAAGAATTAGGAAATCCAAAAACTTCTGCTTGTTTTGAAAGCATCACGCTCTTGCAGTTCAAAGTTTCAGAAATATTGCATGATGGCGTATATCCCGAATCTTTTAGTACTTTGATTTTGTCGATAGTCAGAATAAAAGACGCGACAAATCCGCTGACCGCACCTATCAACATAAAGATGCTGGTAAATCTTCGAGTTGCTAGGAGGTTCATGATTTCTCAATTCTATTCGTCGGCCGAAACTCAGCGCGCCCGGAGGGACTCGAACCCCCAACCCTC
>CAYRXG010000172.1:0-1391 GCA_964428285.1 uncultured Clavibacter sp. | reverse complement strand
CTTTCCTAGGGTTATAAGCAAGGGTCACCCCCTGCTTCAGGGCAAACCCTAGGTGTCGCTACCCAGTTTTGACTAGACAGGTAGCCCGCTTTTTTCTTGCTTCCCCCGCACAATTTTCACTCCTCCGGTAACACTTTTGTTATCAGGTCCCTACTCGCCCATTAATGGGTGCTGGCAGACTTTCTATATGACTGAAGAGCGCGCAGATGTTGTTGTAATCGGTGCCGGCATCGTAGGCGCGATGGCTGCTTTCTTCTCAGCTAAATCCGGATTAAAAACTTTAGTAATCGATAGGGGCGCAGTTGCAAGTGGCACAACAGGTGCAGGTGAAGGAAACATTATGGTTTCAGATAAATCGCCTGGACCCGAACTTGAGTTAGCTTTAATTTCACGAGACTTGTGGTTTGAAGTTGGTGAAGAAGTTGGAAATTCATTCGAGCTTGTTGCAAAAGGTGGATTAGCTGTTGCTCGTAAAGATCCAAAAACACTTTATGAATTTGCAGATTCGCAAAAGAAAGCTGGTGTTATAGCAGAGCGAGTTGAAGGAAAAGAACTTCTTTCTCTAGAACCTCATATAAATCCCAATATTTCTTTTGGTGTTCATTATCCGCAAGATGCGCAATGCCAACCAATGTTGGCTGCTGCGCAGATATTGCGACATGTACAGATGGCCGGACACAAATTGATTCCGCATCAAGAAGTTCTACGAATAAGGAAATCATCTGATTCGAATTCACTTTGTATTGAAACTCAAGAAAGAGTAATCAAAGCAGGCTATGTGATTAACGCCGCAGGAACTTGGGCGGGCGAAATTGCAAAGCGAGCAGGTTCTGAATTGCCAATCATGCCGCGCCGCGGATTTATTCTGGTAACAGCGCCACTTCCTCAATATATTAACCACAAGGTATATGACTCTGACTATGTTGATAATGTCGCAAGTAGCGAGGCAGATCTGCAAACTTCTACAGTGATAGAAGGTACCAAGAGCGGAACGATCTTGATCGGCGCGAGTCGAGAAAGAGTCGGATTTGATAGGTCAATTAATGTCGCCATCATCAAAAGACTCGCCCGCCAAGCAACTTCGTTGTTCCCCATTCTTTCAACGGCACAATTGCTCCGGGTCTATAACGGCTTTCGGCCTTATTCACCTGATCACTTACCAGTGATTGGTCCTGATAAAAATCTTCCAAGACTTTTTCACTGTGCGGGTCATGAGGGCGCCGGTATTGGACTTTCCGCAGCAAGTGGCAAATTAATTGCCCAGATGATTACTGGAGAGAAGACTCTGATAGATCCAACTCCTTTTGCGCCTGCGAGGTTTCAAGAATCTATCTCCAAATCAGGTGTTGCTTAATGCCCACTTTCAAATTCAATAATGAGCCAATTCCCTT
>CAYRXG010000171.1:0-1412 GCA_964428285.1 uncultured Clavibacter sp. | reverse complement strand
TCGCACTGCTGATTGGATTTACAGCAGCCGTAGTTGGCGGACTCGACAGTCCGGCGGGTGCAGTTCTTGGTGGATTCATCATTGGAATGGTGATCTCCTTTGTCACTTTCTATGACACACCTGAAGATGTCTTCTTAGCTATTCTCGCAGTTCTCCTTCTTGCTTTGATCGTTCGGCCAAGGGGTTTGCTCGGCTCAAAGGATGTGCGCCGTGTCTAAAGAAAAAATGCATTCAATAGCTCGCAGAAGTCTTATACGCACCCTTCTCTTCGTGGTTGCAATTCTCTGGATTGGCTCAACTTTTGATGCCTATAACCAAGGTCAATTGGCAGTCGTCTTAATTCTCTTTATTGGCGTTCTCTCCGTAACGATTCTTACTGGAATCTCAGGACAACTCTCTCTGGGGCAAGGTGCATTAATGGCGGTGGGTGGCTACTCGACTGCTTTATTGATGACTAACTTTAAATTCTCACTCTGGATTGCGATTCCATTCTCAATACTTGGCGCAGCGATTGCGGGTTTACTTCTTGGTGTTGCTGCAGCGCGTCTTAGTGGCCCATATCTTGCAGGAACTACTTTGGTAGTTGCACTCGCTGTCCCCACCATCGCCAATCGATTTGTCTCTGTCTTCAAAGGCGATGAAGGTCTTCCCGTAGATGTTGGCTATCCACCTCAATGGTTTAGCAATACATTTGGTGAACCTTCTTATGAGCAATGGCAGCTTTATGTAGCTTTGCCATTTGCAGCGATTGCTCTCTTTCTCGCTTCGAATATGCTGCTTTCTCGTTCAGGGCGAATGTGGCGATCGATTCGAGATAATGCGACAGCCTCATCTCTCACTGGCGTTAATTACTCTCGCCAAAAAATTTATGTTTTTATCGTATCTGCATCTTTTGCAGGTCTTTCAGGTGCGCTCTATGGACTTCGCGGCCTTGTTGGCCCTAGCGTCTATCCAGTCTCGCTCTCGCTAACGCTCCTAACGGCTGCAGTGCTAGGTGGAATCCGAAGTATTGCCGGGGCATTTATCGGAACTGTAATAGTCGTCTTCCTGCCAGACTGGATTGATCTGGTGATTGAAAACTTCGAACTCAGTGAGCAAGTTTCAAATTACATGCCAGCCCTGATTTCGAGCTTGTTGCTCATTCTCACCGTGGTCATCAACCCTGCCGGGGTTGCGGGCACTAAACTGCATAAGCACAAGTAAATCTATAAATATTCGTTATAAAGGGCTCCTTACTCCGCGGTATCACCTCCGCAAATCTGCGAGTTTCTTCACTTTCCGTTCACTTTCGCGCCCCCGTCTGTTAGCGTAATGGCGTTCCAGCCCGCCTCTGGGCTGGTGGCAATGAAGCCGCAAGCGCTGCCTCATTGCAATTACGGCAAAGAGAAAGAGTGAATGCAGTGATAAATCGT
>CAYRXG010000170.1:0-1442 GCA_964428285.1 uncultured Clavibacter sp. | reverse complement strand
ATAAAAACACTCCTCTAGAAGAAACTTTATCAGCACTTGATTATGCAACAACATCAGGTAAGGCCAGGTATGTAAGTGTGTGCAATTTTAATGGATGGCAATTAGCACGTTCTGCAACTCTGCAAAATCCTATCTTTGGTAAAGCAGCCATAATTGCAACGCAAAATGAGTATTCATTGTTGAACAGAAAGGTGGAGGAAGAGATTTTGCCTGCAGCCAAGGCTTTGAATCTTGGCTTTCTTGCTTGGTCTCCTTTAGGCCGAGGTGTGTTGACGGGTAAGTATCGCTCCGGAGTTCCATCTGATTCACGCGGCGCTTCACCCCATTTTGCAAATTTTGTTGAACCCTATCTTTCTGAAAAATCAAAACAGATCGTTGAAGCAGTATGCGTTGCAGCTGATGGATTGGGCTATTCGCCTTTAGAGGTGGCTCTATCCTGGGTCAGAGATGCACCTGGCGTAACAAGCGCATTGATTGGAGCACGCACTGGTGCACAAATGCGTGGAATTCTTACGGTGGAACAAATCACGTTACCTGATCAAGTAAGACAAGCTTTAAATGAAGTTTCTGCTTAACTAAATATTATCCAAGAAATTCGCAAGAACTCTCACGCCAAACTTCAAGCCCTCAATTGGAACCCGCTCATCAACTCCATGGAAAAGTGAGAAGAAATCCAAATCCTTAGGTAGTTTTAATGGTGAAAAACCATAACCAGTAATTCCTAGGTCATGTAAAGCTTTGTTATCGGTACCACCGCTCATCAAGTATGGAACTGGTATTCCTAAGGCGTCCTCGCTCTGGATTGCAGAGCACATTGCATCTACCAATGGACCGGCGAAATCAACCTCCAGAGCTATATCGCGAGTAAGTATTTCCACTTCGATATCTTCTCCAACTAAAGTTTTAATTGTTTTTGATAATTCATTCTCATATCCAGGGAGAAATCTTCCATCAATATAAGCACTTGCCTCCTGTGGAATAACGTTAACCTTATAGCCTGCCTCTAACATTGTTGGATTAGCGGTATTGGAAATGGTGGCACCTATCATTTTTGTAGCATTTCCCAATTCATTTAATAATGATGAAACATCCTTTGGATCATATTTCTTGCCAGTAATCTCTGCTAATTTCGTAAAGAATCTTGCATTTGTTTTCGTTTCAAGTTGTGGCCATACATAATTGCCGATCTTTGCTACCGCATTTGAAAGTTTGGTAACTGAATTATCAGGGTTTACAAAGGATCCATGGCCTGCAGTTCCCTTTGCAGTTAATTTCATCCACTGTATACCTTTTTGGGCAGCCTCGATCAGATACAAACGATTATCACCTTTAACTGTGACAGAGAATCCACCAACCTCAGATACAGCTTCACTATAACCATCAAATATTTCTGGACGATTCTTCACTAACCAACGAGAACCGTAATTGGATCCCGCCTCCTC
>CAYRXG010000169.1:0-1455 GCA_964428285.1 uncultured Clavibacter sp. | reverse complement strand
AATCCTATGGGTTGCCATATGTGGGGTTAATAGGTTTAAATACTCGATAGTATCGATTCGATATATCTAGTAGATAGGAAGCCTGTGCGCTCGCGATCTGAGTCCTTAGAGTTTGCCCTCCTTGGGCTGCTCTCACAAGGTCCACTTCATGGGTATGAGCTTCGCAAACGGATGAGTGCAATCTATGGACCATTTCGAGCATTAAGTTTTTCAGTTTTATACCCACAACTTCGCAAGATGCTTGAGGCTAATCTAATTGAAGAGTCATTTGCCGATGCAGGTGGTTTATCTAGGAAATCTCGAATTGTTTATGACTTAACTTCAAAGGGACGGGAGCGCTTTGCATCACTTATGCAAAATGCCAGCCCAGATTCATTTGAAGATGAAGGCTTTGAGGTTCGATTCGCATTTTTTGGTCCAACACCAAGAAATAACCGAGTTCGAATTTTGGAAGGACGCCATCGGCGTTTAGTTGAGAAAGCGGAGATCGTCCGCAAAGACCTATCAAAAATTCCAGAAGGTATTGATACCTACTTAGTTGAGTGGCGCCGTCACTCATTGGAATCAGCTGAGCGAGAGATTGCTTGGTTGGAAAAAATGATACAAACCGAAAGGAAGAGCTCGTGAGCGTAGAAAATAAAGGTGAAATCCGAGTAGCAATAGTTGGAGTCGGAAATTGCGCCAACTCATTGATTCAAGGAATTACCTACTACAAGGATGCTACTAACGAAACCGAGATTCCTGGTTTGATGCACCCAGTCCTTGGTGGGTACCACATTAAAAATATCAATTTCGTTTTAGCTCTAGATGTTGATGCTAAAAAGGTGGGTTTAGATCTTGCAGATGCAATTTGGGCAAGTGAGAACAACACCATTAAATTTTCAAATGTTGCAAAAACTGGAGTAACGGTAAAGCGCGGAACCACATTAGATGGTTTGGGCCGCTACTACAAAGAGACGATCAAAGAGTCTGATGCTGCTCCAGTTGATGTAGTAGCAGAGTTAAAATCCAATAAGGTTGATGTAGTTATCTGCTACCTACCAGTTGGCTCTGAAGATGCTGCTAAGTTTTATGCCCAGTGCGCAATTGATGCCGGATGCGCATTTGTTAACGCTTTACCAGTATTTATCGCCTCTGACCCAGTATGGGCAGATAAATTCACCAAGGCAGGACTGCCAATTGTTGGTGATGATATTAAGTCACAGGTTGGTGCCACAATCACCCACCGAATCATGGCAAAACTATTCCAAGATCGCGGTGTTCACCTTGATCGCACCTACCAATTAAATGTTGGTGGGAATATGGATTTCAAGAACATGTTAGAGCGTGATCGTCTTGAGTCAAAGAAGATCTCAAAGACTCAATCAGTAACCTCTCAATTAGATTATGACTTGGGTGACAAAAATGTTCACATCGGACCATCTGATTACATTCCATGGCTTGATGATCGCAAGT
>CAYRXG010000168.1:0-1465 GCA_964428285.1 uncultured Clavibacter sp. | reverse complement strand
CTAGAACTACTCTGGCTACAAATTTTTCACTCTCAGTACTTACTTCTACTTCATTGCCTTTATCAATAACCGATGTAACTGCGGTCTCTGTTCGAATCTCAACACCCAGATTTCCAGCTTTTGCGGTTAGTTCCTCCACTAATTTGCCCATGCCGCCCTTGGGGACTTTCCATTCACCAGTTCCATTTCCAATTAAGTGATAAAGAAAGCAAATATTTGCAGCTTTATCGCAGGCGCTGGCAAATGTTCCGATTAATCCATCTGTAAGGACAATTCCTTTTATTACATCATCTACGAAATATTTATCAAGTGTCTTGCAAAGTGGTGTCTCAACAAATTCTTGCCAAAGATCCTCACCAACCAGACTGCGAATCTGCGATGTAGTTGGCAAAGGCTCCAACATTGTAGGTGCAACTTTCTTAGCAAATACAGCGATTCGATCATAAAACTTTTCCCAGGAAACGGAATCTGTTTCATTCTTTGTGAAATTGGATATTGAATTTCTAGAGATATCGTCAAAAACTCGATTTACCAAGATTCCACTATCGCGAGCTGGCGTATAAGAGGAAACGGTTCTGCTGATGGTTTCGAAATTCAACTCTAAATCACTTCGAATTTGATCTGGAAGCAGTGCCACCAAATATGAATACCTTGATAATTTAGCTGCCACGCCATCAAATGCATAAACGCTAGCGGTCGCGCCACCCAAGGTTGGATTTCGCTCTAAAAGAAGTACTTTCTTATTTTCTTTAGCCAGATAGCACGCAGCGACTAATGAATTATGTCCACCGCCAATAACAATCGCATCATATTTTTCTGTCATTGCTATTAAATACTTTGAACAATTCGATCAAAAGCTTCAGTGATGATTTCGCTTCCAGTTCCGAAATTAAACCGAATATAACTCTTAGAATTAGGCCCGTACATACTTCCAGCATTAACCGCTAGCTTGCTCCGCTCTAAAATTCTTTTCGCCGGTTCATCACCTAAGCCAAGCGGACCAAGATCCAGCCAAGCCAAATATCCAAAATCTGGTTCTCGATAGCCTATTGCAGGTGCCTTTGAATCAATTAGATTTCTTATCAATTTGCGATTTTGATCCAAGGTTAAAATTAAATCATCGAGCCACGATTGTGATTGTGCCATGGCCGCGGTTGCAGCTACTGCACCAAATAGTGATGCTCGAAAGGCCACAGATACTGGCATGGAGTTTATACGCTGTTTCAGTTTCTCATCTTGAGTAATAATCAGCGCGCACTTTAATCCAGCCAAATTGAAAGCTTTGCTTGCACTAGTAACTGTAATTCCGACTCGCGCAGCCGATGATGAGACATTTAGAAAAGGTATAAATTTCTTGGCTTCAAAGGTCAGCGGAGCATGTATCTCATCACTAATTACAATTACTCCATATTTTTCGGCTAATTCTGCGATTGCGCTTAATGTTTCTTTGCTAAAGACAATTCCT
>CAYRXG010000167.1:0-1498 GCA_964428285.1 uncultured Clavibacter sp. | reverse complement strand
TAGAGAATCAACTAGTTCCAAGAGCTGGTTTTGATTTATTGCACATTCCAAAAGTTTTAATGCCAAGACAGGTTACCCCTGGAATTTTGCTATGGCCGTTTAAAATACTGATTGCGACTATTGATGCTATAAAGATTTGTCGTAAATATGAATTAGTGATTGGTTTTGGAGGCTATGCCTGTCCGCCAATCTATATAGCTGCAGCTTTACTTCGTAAACCAATCTTTATTCATGAAGCAAATGCTATTCCAGGTTGGGCAAATCGACTTGGGGCACCTTTTGCAACTCAAATTTTTATCGCCTTCGCAAGGGCAGGCTTAAAAATTGGGAGATGGCGAAATGCTCAACTTACCGGCATGCCAATAAGGGCTGAGATTTTGGCTGTAAGTAAAGCCACCCCAGAAGAATCTGCGCAAATCAAAGCAGGTCAATTAGAAAAATGGCAGTTATCCCAAGATAAACCAACAGTTTTAGTTTTTGGCGGTTCGCAAGGTTCAAGGCATATCAATGAAGCAATTCTTCAATCCCTGTCCTTGTTTACTGAACGCGGGGTACAAGTTGTTCATTCCGTGGGTCGCAATAACGCCTTGCCTACATCTACAGAAAATTATCTACCGCTTTCTTACATCGAAGATATGTCAGCGGCATATCAGGCAGCAGATTTAGTGATCGCTCGAAGTGGAGCTCTAACCTGCGCTGAGTTGGCTGCCGTTGGTAAATTTGCTGTTCTGATTCCATTGCCTGTTGGCAATGGTGAACAAGCTGCAAATGCCACTGATTTACAAACTGCAGGTGCTGCAGAGGTGGTAGATGATAATAAATTTAACGCGGATTGGTTGATTAGTAATTGGGATGAAATATGGCGAAAAGCAAGAAGTTTTGTGCCCAAGAATTCACAGGAGATTTCTGCAAGTGCAGTTATTGGTAAAGCGATCATTGATGAATTGGAAAAACAAAGTGGTTAACAACGTGAATTATTCTTTGGCCGATTTGGCTAAATTAAAGATTCACTTTATTGGTATTGGCGGGGCTGGAATGAGTGGAATTGCCCGCATCATGTTGGCCAAAGGTTTTGCTGTTTCTGGCTCGGATAAGAGTGACTCTGCCGTCCTAACCTCTCTTAGAGCACTCGGGGCAACTATTTTTGTTGGGCACGCACCAGAAAATATCACCGATTCTGAGATTGTAATCGTCTCATCTGCCATTAGTGAAAAGAATTCTGAATTATCAAGTGCCATTGCAAAGGGCTTACCGATTGTTGCGAGGGCAACTGCTTTAGCTTGGTTAATGTCAGAATCGATTTCAATTGCAGTAGCAGGTACTCATGGTAAGACAACTACAACCGCGATGCTTACGGTGGCTTTGCAGTCAGCCGGAGTTGATCCTTCATTTGCCATCGGTGGCACAATAAATACTGCTGGCACAAATGCTCACAGTGGTAGCGGGCAGATATTTGTAGCAGAGGCCGATGAGTCTGACGGATCTTTCTTGGCTTATC
>CAYRXG010000166.1:0-1499 GCA_964428285.1 uncultured Clavibacter sp. | reverse complement strand
AAAATCCTTTGGATTATTGATGGCTATACAACAAGTGCTGGATACCCAAACTCAAGAGTTGTTAACCTTGCAAACACAGGGGATGCGCTAACTAGTCGATCAAATGCAGTTTCATCTCTTGATGATAGAAATGTTAACTACATTCGTAACTCTGTAAAGGCAACAGTTGATGCTTACGATGGCACTGTTTCACTTTATCAATGGGATGACAAAGATCCAGTTTTGTCTACCTGGAGCAAAGCTTTTCCTGGAAGTGTTAAACCAAGAAGTGAGATTTCAGCTGATTTACTAGCTCACGTTAGATATCCAGAGGATATGTTTAGAGTGCAACGAGATATTTTAAGTGCCTATCATGTGACTACTGCGGATGCATTTTATGGTGGACAAGATTTCTGGCGTGTACCGCTAGATCCATCTAGCTTTGGAGGCAACTCTGCAAATCAGCCTCCTTATTATTTGACTATGCAAATACCTGGACAAAGTAAGCCAACCTTCTCGCTATACACTCCATTTGTACCAAGAGGTGGAAGAGAAAACTTAACTGCGTTAGCTGTTGTAAATTCTGATGCAGGCGATGAGTACGGAAAGATCACCGTTTTGCAACTGCCTCGATCTACAAATATTGCAGGTCCATCTCAGGTTTCATCTAACTTTGAAGCCAAGCCAGAGGTTGCAACATCACTTTCATTGCTTCGCCAAGGTGGATCTGATGTGGTGTTAGGTAACTTGCTTACTCTGCCAGTTGGTAAGGGTTTGCTTTATGTTCAACCTGTTTATGTGAGAGCAACTGGAAACACAGCTGCTTACCCATTATTGCAAAAAGTGTTAGTTTCATTTGGTGATCAAATTGGGTTTAGCGAAACCTTACAGGGTGCGTTGGATCAGGTATTTGGCGGTAACTCTGGAACAACTGTTTCCGATAACCAACAATCAACCTCAACACCTGGTAATGCAGGTACAAGCCAAGCTATTAGAGCAGCGATTTCATCATTGCAATCTGCCTACGCAGATCTTGAAGCGGCACAAAAACGTTTAGATGGTGCAGCCGAAGATAGAGCAAGAGCTCGAGTTAAAGCAGCAATTGCAGCATTAATCTCTGCGCAAAATAGATAACAAAATCATTTATTTGGGTTAAATGCCCATCTACTCTAAGATTTAATCACCGACGCGGGGTGGAGCAGCTCGGTAGCTCGCTGGGCTCATAACCCAGAGGTCGTAGGTTCAAATCCTGCCCCCGCTACCAACTTTTATCTAATACGTAAGCTATTTAAAACTACAAATAAAGAAGATAAAGACATTGCTCCTGCTGCGTACATCGGAGATAGATTGCCACTTGCAGCGATAGGAATAAACGCAATATTGTAGAAAAAGGCCCAGCCTAGATTTGATTTAATAATTCTTACACTCTTTTTTGAAATATCTAAAGCATCGATAACAGCTAATAAAGATGGCCGAATCAAAGTTATATCTGCTGCTGCCATAGCAGTATCAGTACCAGA
>CAYRXG010000165.1:0-1502 GCA_964428285.1 uncultured Clavibacter sp. | reverse complement strand
GCTCAAGCCCCGAATTTCTATAAGCGGCACCCTTAAACTTTACTGGGAAATTCTCCGTAATTAATAGGTCTTTGATAACAAAAGAGTTGCTTAAGCGCGCAGCGCCTTGGCAAACTCGAGGAAATCGCCGACGATGATGTCGACTTCGCGCTGGCCATGGGCCAAAGAGATCAACCACTGCTCATCAAGTCCAGGTGGGGTCATGACATTTCTATTAAGTGACCAGAAGAACGAAAGTTGCGCCAAATCAAAATCAGTTGCTTTGTAATCTCGGTAATTGCGAACCGGAGATCCAGACCAAGTTATACATCCCTTAACACCGAATCCGACTGTATGAGCAGGCAATTCATATTCGTTAATAATTTCTGACATTCGAGTAAGAGCTTGGCGATTGAAATCTTCACTGCGTTGTAAAGCTTCTGGTGTGCAAATTCGATCAACTGCACGAACTCCTGCCATTGCAAGGAAGTGTCCATTAAATGTTCCAAGATGAGCATGTTTTCCGGAAACAACTGTCTCCATGTATTCACGCTTGCCACCAAATGCAGCAACTGGAATTCCGCCACCAATTGATTTAGCTAGCGCAATTAAATCTGGCTTTACGCCAAGACGTTGTGCCGCTCCCTGTGGTCCTGCAGTAAGTCCAGTCTTAACTTCATCAAAAATAAGTAGAACGCCATACTGATCACAGAGTTCGCGAACTCGCTCAAGATAACCAATGTCTGGAAGAACGATTCCGATATTTTCTAATACCGGTTCCATAATGATGCAAGCAATCGAAGAAGAATGTTCTTTAAATACTTTTTCTAGCGCATCTGCGTTGTTGTAAGGAACTACATGAACTTCACCAGTTACGACCGCAGGAAGCGGAACTGGATTTGGAGATTCTGGTGATCCTGCCAATTCTGGATCTGGTTTATTGGAAACCATCAACGGGTCATAAGAACCGTGGTAACCACCTTCAATCTTTACGATGCCAAGTTTTCCGGTAGCGGCACGTGCGGTGCGAATCGCGTACATAGTGGCTTCAGTGCCTGAGTTGGCAAAGCGAACTAGGTCGAGGCCAAAGCGGCGGGTAATAATTTCAGCGCCATCGCGGGTGATTGGTGAAGGAGTGGCAAAGAGAGTTCCGACCTCAAGAGTTTCTTTCGCTTCCTTAACAACCTCATCATTTAGGTGACCTACAAGAAGCGCACCAAAGCCCATCGAAAGATCGAGCATGTCTCGACCATCGACATCTTTCATCCATGCGCCTTTGGCAGAAACAATTGAAATTGGATATGGATCCCAATGTTGGAAACTTGATGCAACGCCAAGCGGAGTTACTTTTCCAGCGCGAACATTTTCAGTACCGGAGCCAGGCGCTAATTTAGAAAATTTTGCACTTTCAATTTCAAGTAATTCTTGGATGCGCGCAGGATTTACTGGCCGAACTGAACTTGGAGTTTGTCGGAAAGTTTGCGGATGATGTGTTTGTTTGAACATGGGAGTTTGGGACTTCC
>CAYRXG010000164.1:0-1513 GCA_964428285.1 uncultured Clavibacter sp. | reverse complement strand
GCCCAAAAGTCAACAAAGACAATGCCCTGATTGCCCAAAACTGTTGACTCAAAATCTGCGTTCGTTAAATTAATCGTTGCCAAGGTAATTCCTCTTTATCTGTTCATTAATTTTATTAACTATTAAGTGCAGGTACATACCTGATCTTGTGGCACACCAGCAAGAGCTTCTTCAACATGCTGCCCACAGCCAGACCAAGTCCATTTTTTGCAGCGATCACACATTACTTTGCTACACATTTACCTATCCTCTCTTAAATAGTTTCGCGAAGAAACCAGGTTCTTTTGGATCATTTGCGTGACCTTCGCAGCGTTGCGAGGCAGGAACGCCACGCATTACTTCTTTTACATGTTGGCCACAGCCGGACCAAGTGGTCTTGCCGCATTTACGACATCTAACTTGACTGCACATACTTATACCCCAGCTTTCTCAAGTTCATTTTTTACAGGCGAATTGCTCCATAGGTGATAACCACCATCAAGATTTACTGGCTCATAACCAAGATTTTTTAATAACAGAGTGGCGGTATGTGCTCTTTGGCCGACTTGGCAGGTGACTAGCACTTTTTTATTAGAGATTTCCGAATGGCGATTTCTGATTTCATCAACTGGAATGTTTATGAATCCAGGAATCATCCCTTTCGCACACTCACCTGGAGTTCTCACATCAAGCAGCGTGTAACCCTGCTGGCGATAATCATCTATTTCATGCCATTGCGCGGTCTTTACCAATCCCGAAACAATATTTTCAGAAACGTATCCGAGCATGTTTACTGGATCTTTGGCACTGCCAAATGGCGGTGCGTAAGCCAACTCCAGATCAGCTAACTCTGGCGCAGTGATGCCAGCACGAATTGCAGTGGCGATGACATCAATTCTCTTATCAACCCCGTCTTTTCCAACGCCTTGGGCGCCAAATATTTCGCCGGTTTTCGGATTAATCAAAAGCTTCAAAGCCAAGGTCTGAGCCCCTGGGTAGTAACCTGCATGAGAACCTGGATGTGTATGAATCGCACGATGCTCAATATTCGCAGCTTTCAAACGTTTCTCATTCCATCCAGTTGAAGCCACCGCTAAATCAAAAACTTTCACAATTGCAGTGCCGATTGTTTTAACATGTCGAATATCGCGTCCATTAATGTGATCAGCAATTACTCGGCCGTGTCTATTTGCGATGTTTGCCAGTGGAACCAGAGTTGCGCTTTCATCAAGTGCATCCTTCTTCTCTGCCGCATCTCCCAGAGCGTAGATGTCAGAGTTGCTGGTCAAATTATTTTCATCCACAACAATTCCGCCACGAGACCCAATTGCTAGTCCAGCGGCTTTTGCTAATGATGTATCTGGCCGTACTCCAATTGCTAGTATCACCAAATCTGCCGCTACGACGGTGCCATCGCTTAACGTGATTGAGTCGCTGCCGATTTTCGCCGCAGAAACTCCCAAATAAACATCGACGCCGTTCTTAGTCATTTCATTTGAAACCAATAACGCCATCTCTGGATCAAGAGGGGCTA
>CAYRXG010000163.1:0-1528 GCA_964428285.1 uncultured Clavibacter sp. | reverse complement strand
ACATTACAAAGAAGAATCGCCGCAACGATCCAGATCGTATGGAGCTAAAGAAGTATTGCCCACGTTGCAAGGCATCAACTCTTCACCGCGAAACTCGTTAATAAGTAACCAGCCATGGCTGGAATTCGAATCTGTTTAATCGCTGATGGATTCTTTGATGATTTTCAAAAATGCGTTGATTCAATAAAACAATTTACCGATACACCAATCTCGGTATTTGCCTCAGGTAAAGAGAATAAAGAAGCCGAGGCTCGCTTTGGAGCAAAGTGGCAGAAAAATAAATTGGGCTGGGGCCATGCGGTTAATCATTTTCTTAATAATGAGAGTGAAAAGTATTTAGTAATAATGGATCCATCAACGGTATTTCTGGGCGATCCAATTGCGCCGACTTTGGCAAAACTGGAATCTGGGTATCAAGGCGTTGGTTGGCGCGGTGGCTTGGTAAATATTGAAGATGAGTGGCGCTCGGTTGATGACCGGGGCGAAGGCGAAGTTGATGTCTTATTTAGTTATTTCTTTGCCCTTGATCGCGAGTTTGCGCTTGGGGCGGGCGGCGCAAATGGATCGGCAACTTATTATCGAAATGCCGATATTGAATTATCGCTGGCAATGCGAGCCGCTGGTGGAAAATTGTGGCAACTAGATCTGCCATTAGAACAAGGTCGTCATCATGGTTATCACGATGTTGATCCGGATTATCGAGAGAAGAAATCAAAAGAGAATTACAACCGAATCCTCGAGCGCTTCCGCGGACGAAGCGACATCTTGAGCGCGCGGAGATAACCTTTGAGTATGGGCGAATCGCTTAAGGAATATACAAGTCTGCATTTAGGTGGACCTGCGAAGCGATTGATTCATGCCAAGAGCGAAGCAGAATTAGTTGCAGCTGTAAGCGAAGCAGATAAATCTGGCGAACCGTTATTGATTATTGGCGGCGGATCTAATGTATTAATTGGTGATGAAGGATTTCCCGGCACCGTTGTGCGCGTAGAAACAAAGGGAAATAGTTTTTCGGTTGATGCCTGCAGTGGCGGAATGATCACCGTGGCTGCTGGTGAAAATTGGGATGAATTTGTTAAGTGGTCAATTGATAATGGATTTGTTGGGATGGAATCACTATCAGGAATCCCAGGAACTATTGGCGCATCGCCAATTCAGAATATTGGTGCTTATGGCCATGAAGTCGCTGAATTTATTGCAAGGGTGCGCACTTATGATCGAAAGAGTGGGGAGCAGAAGACATTTTCCAATAGCGAATGCGGATTTGAATATCGCTCATCGCTATTTAAGAAAGAGAAAGATCGATATGTAATTTTGGATGTGACTTTCCAATTAGAACGCGGCGAGATGAGTTTGCCGATTAAATATGCAGAATTAGCAAAAGCTTTAAATGTAAATATTGAGGATCGAGTATTAATTGAGCAAGCCCGGGCTGCAGTTTTATCGCTGCGAGCGCTTAAGGGAATGTTGTTGGATGCTAAGGATCATGACACTTGGTCGGCTGGTTCATTCTTCGTTAACCCGATCG
>CAYRXG010000162.1:0-1540 GCA_964428285.1 uncultured Clavibacter sp. | reverse complement strand
TAAGAGTTAAGTCATAAGTTCCACGAGATAGGTCTCCGTTAGGAAGTAAATGAGGTCCGGCAACTTTGTACTCAAGTTCTTCTGTTGCTCTGTTGAAGACTGGTGGCCCTGCTAGATATTGCGTTGAATTTGTTGAGACAATTCCGGTGAATTCATCCAAATTCTGACCGCAAGTATTTCCGATTACTCCCGAATTAAAGTTTGTCATCAAGCTCAGCGTCCAAACTGTTGGTAAATAATTTGCTTTATCTCCGAATACTGGAAGCCAAGTTAAGAACTCCTTCATATTCTGTTCGCTAAATCCTGTGTTATTTTGAAACATTAGCGACCATCCTTCTTCTGGTCCTTGCTGAAGCGCCATATTGCCCGCACCGCTCCCTGATCCACCGAGGGGCTTTGGTTGGGTTTCGTAGAACGCTTTGACCTCAGCTGGAATTTCAGATTTTTTCTTCCACATCGAAAGAGCGGGAACTTGAACCGCAAAAGCCGATGCAGTCAGAGTTTTACCTCCGCCAGCCATATCAACATACTCGATATTCGGATCAGAAATTCTTCCGTGGAACCATCCATTAATTGATTTGCTGTAACGAATCTTTAATCCGAACTTAACGTCTAAAGGGATTGGCACGGCTACGGCGCATTTTTGTCCATCAGTGTACTTGCAACGATTTTCTCGATTATCACCTGATCTCCAGAGTCGCGTGAAATAACGCGCTGGGTCAATAGACATCTGAGATGTGAAATAAGTTCCATTTTTAATATCTACGGCATAGATAGCTAATGATCCGTTCTCAACTATCGTCTTACCGCCTAAGGCTTTGTCCCAATTTCCATATGAGCCCGCTATTGCCATGTATGTATTTCCACCTGAATGGGGCGCTTCTGGAACTTGAAACAGAGTCGGTACGCCTCCGCTGGGTAGATTGATGGAAGGTGACCCCGTGTATTCATTAACAAGTAGATTCGAGAATGCCGAGACATTTTGGACGGAAAGTTCCTTGCCATCTTTATTTGTGGCGACTACGCCCTCAATGCAATCAAGATCAATGTTTGAATTACAAAGTGGGAACATCGAAATGTATTGAAAGAAGTCTTTATCTGAGCAGGCTAAATCATCAATTGATTTGCACCATGAAATTGCTGATACTTTTAAATTTGAAGTTTTCATTCCAATCAGTCCAGAATTCATTGAAACAGCGGCCCCTGTTGGATAAGCGGTATATCCCAGATACCCAAGCCCTGGTTCAGAACCAATCGTAAACATTTCATCAGATAGTTGGTTCGCCTGTGCAGGCATTGATAAGCCAAAAATAAGGGCAAGCAGGACCACAACTGAACTGAGTTTTTTAAGAATCATTTCTTCTTAAAGCCCTTCGGACACGTTGGATTATTTGCGGTAACCTTTTTTGAAGTTTTACCTTTTATGCATGTGATTGAAGTCTTTTTGGCGACTACGGGTTTTGCTGTCGCGCTTGGCGTTGGAGTCGCGGAAGGCGCAGGGTTTGAGGCCTCCTGGGAAAGTTTCACTTTGATCTTTGGT
>CAYRXG010000161.1:0-1595 GCA_964428285.1 uncultured Clavibacter sp. | reverse complement strand
TGAAATGCTCCGCAAGCCAGAGCCGCCAAACCTTCTTCGACTAAAGTTTCTTTACAATCGACCAATCGCGCAATTTCTGCGCCATAACTTTTTGCTCGATCTGGAATAGAAGCAATATCGCTCTCGTCATATTGACCAAGATCTGCAGTGTAAGTGCAAGGAATGGCACCTTTTTCACGCATCCAAGCAACGGCGACCGAGGTATCTAATCCTCCAGAGAAAGCAATTCCGACTTTCTCGCCTTTTGGCAGTGAACCCAGAACTTTCTGCGACATATGCCAAGCCTACTTTACTGATCTGGCAGGTAGTGCCGATATCTCTTTAGATAGCTCATTTAATAGGTAAGGAGAAACCTGCCATTGCTCCAAGAGAGATTGGAGATTTTGCAATTCCGAACTGGGGTCTGAAGTTTTACTCGCTGTTGCCCGAATCATCAAATTTCTAGAGGTATGTTCGAGAGAAATGAATTCAATTATCTCTGACTTATAACCAAATATTTTAAGCACTTGCGCTCGAATAGAATCAGTTAACAAGTCAGCAAATCGCTCTTTAACAATTCCGTGCCTCAAGATTAATTTCATATTGTCGTTTGTAGCTCTTATTTGTGCATTTAAATCATGATGGCAACATGGAGATACGAGAATAGCTTTAGCTTTAGATCGAATTGCGAATGCAATTGCATCATCTGTTGCGGTATCGCAAGCGTGTAGCGCCATAACTATCGAGTAATGTCCTAGGGCTACCAGATTAATGTCAGATTGAAGAAAACTAATTCTTGAAGCAAGACCCAACTTTTCAGCAATTCCTCGATTTCGAATTATCAAATCTTTACGGTTATCAACCCCGATAACTTTGACTGGAATGCCCTTAAGCTCGAGATATCGATAAGCGGCAAAACTTAAATAGGCATTACCACAGCCGAGATCTGCAATAGAGATTTCTTTCTCTTCGGTCAGGCTTGGCAAAAGACTTTCTATTAATTTGAGAAATTCATCCACTTGCTTGTATTTATCACTTTGCCGAGGAATCAATTCTCCGTTGTTATCTGCGATTCCAAGGGATTGAAATATTGGATCTGAGATTGGAATATGTCTTTTCTTCCTGCGATCATGATCAAGACTTGAATCTATAGCTGTTAAATCCCCCTGAGATTTTCTGATCTTTAATCTTTTATCATCCAAAATCTGGATTTCGTAAATTTCCCCTGCCGACTCAATTCGGATATTTGAATAACCTGCATCGATAAATTGAGAAAGATCAATATTTTCCGGAAGATGATTTTTAGTTATATCTTTTCGGCCATCATGAGCGACTGTTTGTAGATGGATTATTTTCTTTATCAAAACTGGGCGAATATCTATTCGTACGAAATCCGGCTCAAACCCTTTGCGTTTCCCAGAAACCACGACGCGGCGCAATGCATTGACATCTCTAAGTAAAGAGTTTGCAAGGGCTAAATTTTCCATAAGAGTTCTCAATCCTACGGCTATATTTAAATAGCTTTGCTACCATTAAGTTTGGTGATTATTGATAGAAGAGACTTTCTAGCTGGCGTAACTGTCGGAATTGTCGCTCTCCCGCTCGCCCTAGGTTTT
>CAYRXG010000160.1:0-1632 GCA_964428285.1 uncultured Clavibacter sp. | reverse complement strand
TTTCTATCTGGGCGCTCTTTGGCATTCTCATTGGTTTATTTGTAATTACCAGCTTAATTGATCCTTATTTCTTCTCTATTCCATCAGTTGGAATAACCTTGCAATTAGCAGCTCCGCTTGGCTTACTTGCTGCAGGTCAAACGATTTGTATGTTGACAGGTGGAATTGATCTTTCGATTGCAATGATTGCAACAGGTGCTGCATTTATTGTTGGCGTTAAGTCGCCATCGGGAGTTGTTCCTGCCTTAGCTTGGGCGGCTTTATATTGCATTGTCGTTGGCTCAATTAATGGTCTTGCCGTCGGATTACTTGGCATGAACCCACTGATCATGACTCTTGGAATGAATGCGGTACTTATCGGCGTATTTACCGTCGGTGTTACAACATTCCTAAAAGGCAGTTCATCGATGCCAGAAATTTTGGTTACCGCAAGTACTGGAATAGTTTTCTTTGATCCAATTTCTTGGCCACTAATTATCTGGATAGTCATCGGCGGATTGTTCCTATTTATGTTAACTAGAACTGGTTTAGGCAGATTGATTTACGCAATTGGCGATAATGCAAAAGCTGCTCGCCTCGCCGGTGTAAAGGTCTGGCAAGTTCAATGGGCAACTTATGTAATCTGCGCATTGCTTGGCGGAATCGGTGGAATTCTTCTTGGTGGTCAATCCGGCGCAGTTGCAATCAGCTTGGCAAACTCTTTCTTATTACCATCGGTCGCTGCAGTGGTTATTGGCGGTACTTCAATTATGGGCGGTATGGGTAACTACACCGGCACCGTGATGGGAACGTTAATTCTTACTGTTCTCTCTTATCTACTCGCCACAATCAATTCTTCTGAGGCGGTAAAGCAGATGATTTACGGAGGCATTGTCTTAGCGCTGGCTTGGGTCTACTCTTCAATTTCAGAGAGAAGTAAATGAAAGCTGCAGTAATCGGTACCGGATTTATCGGAACGGTTCATATCGAGGCGATTCGCCGAATGGGCGTTTCGGTTAAAGGCGTGCTTGCTGGAACTGCGGCAAGTACTGAATCTGCAAAAACCAAACTTAATTTAAGCCATGGCTATAAAGATGTTGCAGAAATAGCAAATGATGCTGAGATAAATATTGTTCATGTGACCAGCCCAAATGCGCTCCACTTTGAACAAGTCACAACGCTTCTCAACGCTGGTAAACATGTGATTTGCGAGAAACCACTTGCGCTAACTGCCAGCGAAGGTGAATCACTTCTTAATCTTGCTGAATCCAAGAACTTAGTTCATGCGCTCTGCTTCAACACTCGTTTCTATCCAATGGTTCATGAAGCAAGATCTCTTGTTAAAGGCGGAAAGATCGGTAATCCAACTTATGTGAAGGGTTCATATCATCAAGATTGGCTCTTACTTGATACCGATTGGAACTGGCGCCTGGAAGGCGAGAAAGCTGGCGAATTACGTGCCATTGCAGATATTGGTTCACATTTAATTGATCAGATTTCCTTTGTCTCAGGACTTGAAGTTGAATCTGTTCTTGCTGATTTACATACCATCGTAAAGATGCGAAAGAAACCAACCGGCCCAGTCCAAACTTTTACCGTTGATACCACTGCAAAACGCGAAACTGTCTCTATGAGCTCTGATGATGCAGCTGG
>CAYRXG010000159.1:0-1666 GCA_964428285.1 uncultured Clavibacter sp. | reverse complement strand
ATGTAATAAATCTTTTTGTTCCAGTTATATGCCAAGTTCCATCTGGTTGCTTTACTGCTTTAGATCTTCCAGCGCCAACATCCGAACCAGCATCAGGTTCAGTTAACATCATGGTTGCGCCCCAAGCTTTATCAACCATTAACTTTGCAAGTTTCTTCTGTTGTTCAGAACCGAGCACATATGCAACATGTGAGAAAGCAAAACCAGATGCATAAATATGTACCGCTGGATTTGAACCTAAAACCATTTCAGCAATCGCCCAACGAACTGATGGTGGAATTGCAGTTCCGCCAAGTTCTACTGGAACATCAATCTTGCCCCATTCGCCATCGACATACGCCTTATAAGATTTTTTGAAACTCTCTGGCAATTTCACATCGCCAGTTGCTTTATTAAATTCAGTTCCTTTGCGATCGCCTTCAATAAAGGATGCGGCTAAATCATTTTCACAGAGACGTTTTACTTCTTCCAACATTCCCATCGCTGTCTGGCGATCGAGATCTGAGTAAATGGATTTACCTAATATTGATTCGCGATCTAGGAGGTCAAATAGGCAGAACTCGATATCGCGGAGGTTGGCTATGTAATGTCCCATAAGGCAAGGATGCTACCGGCGAGTAACTTACGCAAGACGAGCGCGCCGAAGGTGTAGGGTCGCCAACCATGTTGCTTAGCGATCGCGATATTGCCGCCGAGATTAAGAACGGTCGGGTTCAAGTCGAGCCATTCGACGCAAAGATGATTCAGCCTTCCAGCGTTGATGTCAGGCTAGATCGATTCTTCCGAGTCTTTGAAAATCATAAGTATGAAGTCATCGACCCCTCAGTCGAACAATCCGAACTCACTAGAGAAGTCGCAGTAGCGCCAGATGATTTCTTTATTCTCCATCCAGGTGAATTCGTTCTCGCTTCAACTTATGAAGTGATAACTCTGCCTGACGACATTGCCGGTCGACTCGAAGGAAAATCTTCGCTAGGTCGCCTCGGACTTTTGACGCACTCAACTGCAGGATTTATCGATCCAGGATTTAGCGGACATATAACTTTGGAACTTTCCAATGTGGCAAATCTTCCAGTCAAGCTCTATCCCGGAATGAAGATCGGTCAACTTTGTCTCATCAAACTCTCATCTCCTGCCGAGCATCCTTACGGCTCTGCCATCTATGGTTCTCGCTATCAGGGCCAGCGCGGACCAACACCGAGCAAGTCTTGGTTTAATTTTCACAAAACAGATATTCAGTAATTTAAGAATCTGAGTAGATTAGGGACATGGACGCTTCGCTATTAATCATCATTGCGGTTGGACTATTTGTGGTTTACGCAGTTGTTCAATACAACCGATTAGTTAGATTAAATGTCCAAGTTGATGAAGCTTTTGCACAAATTGAAGTGCAATTAAAACGTCGCGCAGATTTAATTCCAAACCTTGTTGAGACCGTAAAGGGCTATGCCTCACACGAACGCGAAGCTTTGGAGAAAGTTGTGCAAGCACGCGCCGCTTCAACAACAGCTTCAACTCTGCCGGCGATTGCGGCTGCAGATGGTGCGCTTACCAATGCGCTGCGTGGCTTACTTGCTGTAGCAGAGGCTTATCCGGATCTAAAGGCATCATCAAATTTCTTACAATTACAAGAAGAACTTGCCACAACTGAGAATAAAGTTTCATT
>CAYRXG010000158.1:0-1689 GCA_964428285.1 uncultured Clavibacter sp. | reverse complement strand
CGAATGTAAATCCATTCGAGAAACACCTAAAACATGAGCTGCAATTAATTCTGCATCGACTTGAGAGATATTGGCAATTTCCAGCTCGCTTCTTGCGGCGCGGAGTAATTCTTTTAACATTTTACGCCTCTGCGGCTGCAAGCTTCTCTGACTTATCGGCTTCTAGTAGCGCATTAACAACATCATCTAATTCACCATTTAGAACTGCATCCAAATTATTAGATTTGAAATTAACTCGATGATCAGTTAAACGATTTTCTGGAAAGTTATAAGTTCGAATTCGTTCTGAGCGATCAACTGTTCTTACTTGGCTCTTCCTAGTTGCTGCAGCTTCCGCATCTGCTGCCTCTTGAGCCGCGGCCAATAACCTTGCTCGAAGAATTCGAAGTGCTGATTCCTTATTCTGAAGTTGGCTCTTTTCATTTTGGCAAGAAACAACAATTCCGGTTGGCAAATGTGTTATTCGCACCGCAGAGTCAGTTGTATTTACGCTCTGACCACCCGGACCAGATGAGCGATACACATCAATGCGAAGTTCATTCATATTTATTTGCACATCAATTTCTTCTGCTTCAGGTAAAACAAGTACACCAGCAGCTGAAGTATGTATTCGGCCTTGTGATTCTGTCTCGGGTACTCGTTGTACTCGGTGAACTCCACCTTCAAACTTCAATTTAGCAAATGGTGCGGTTCCGGGCTGACTTCCAGTGCGTGCCTTAACGGCAATTGAAACATCTTTATATCCACCTAAATCACTTTCAGTTGCATCAATAATTTCAGTTTTCCAGCCTTGGCGTTCTGCAAACCGCAGATACATTCGCAATAGATCTCCTGCAAAGAGTGCAGACTCATCACCGCCAGCACCAGCCTTAATCTCCAAAATTACATCTCGGTCATCATTTGGATCGCGTGGAAGAAGAAGTTCTTCTAAATGAGCTCCTGATTTTTCAAGAGTCTCACGAAGAACCGGGACTTCCGCTGCAAAATCTGCATCAGTTGCCGCAAGTTCTTCAGCAGCTTTCAAATCATCTGCAGCCTTTAAGTAATCGCGGTAACCAGCAACTATTGGCCCGAGCTGCGCATAACGTTTTCCTAATTGTCGAGCTTTACCTTGGTCGGAGTGAATTGCAGGATCTGCCATCGCAACTTCTAGAGTTTCGTACTCTTTAAGAATTTCAGGCATAGTTGCGAATCGATTCTCGTTATTGGTCATTTCACTCCTTCCTTAAATCATTGAACTATTTTCCTCAAAAATAAAAGAAGACCGCGTCCTCAATTTGCCTGAGGATGATGCGGTCTTCTTTAAAGAAAGCTACTTCTTATTATTTGCCTTGTTTAGGCGCTCCTGGAATTTAGCAACACGGCCACCAGTATCAAGGATGCGCTGCTTGCCGGTATAGAACGGGTGACAGACTGAGCAAACTTCTACGAATAGTGATCCGGAATCGATTGTTGAGCGAGTTTGAAAGGTTTCGCCGCAACCACAAGTGACAGTAGTTGTCACGTAATTTGGATGAATCTCGTTCTTCATTTCTTCTCCTTTCGCTGGGTCCGATAATCGGTGAACCAGCGGAGCGGTAGGTTATCTAACCTTGCGTTAAAGGGCTAATTCCCGTTCTGGTCTGGACCAACTGTGGTCTTTTGAACCTGCATCAAGAACTCGACGTTGGACTTAGTGCCCTTCATCTT
>CAYRXG010000157.1:0-1755 GCA_964428285.1 uncultured Clavibacter sp. | reverse complement strand
TTTTTTGATTTCCTGCGCAAAGGGATAGTTCTCCCAATTTCCTGGCAAATTTGGAAATAGGAGAATTGCTCCCGTATCGTGATTAAAGATTCCAGGTACCGCGACTGCAACGCCATCAATTGCTGATTGCTTATCTTGTTCAATAATTAAGTCAGCAATTCGTTTGGTTACATGGTCTGGACCAAATTTGGCTTCAGTAGAGATTTGATCTTTTGCCAACTCACGAATTTTTTCACCATCAATCTCAATCAGCGCAAATTTAATATTTGTGCCGCCAAGATCAATTCCAAGAAAGCGCTTCAATCAATCTCCAAATCGCTGGGTGTACTCATCGAGCATAGTACTGGTTGTAGTAGCGCCCGATCTTTCTACACCAGCATCCAACATTTCAATAAGCGCATCTAAAGTTCGGACTCCGCCAGCGCTCTTAACTTTTACTGCTGGCGAAACTGCCGCGCGCATCAATTTAACATCAGCAACAGTTGCACCAGTTGGGGCATATCCTGATGAAGTCTTAACATAATGAGCACCAGCTGCTTCACAGAGTTTGCAAGCGGTAATTTTCTCATCATCGGTTAAATAGGCATTTTCTAAAATAACTTTGACCATCTTGCCACCTGCGGCTGCGACCACGGCTGCGATATCAGCTTTAACTGCATCGTAAAGACCAGATTTTAATTGGCCGATATTTAGCACCATATCTATCTCTGTGGCGCCATCTGCAATAGCTTTCTTAGTTTCAAAAACTTTAGTTTCAGTAGCGCTAGATCCATGTGGAAAGCCAACTACGGTTCCAACTTCAACATCTGTTCCCTTTAGAATCTCCGCACAGAACGCAACATCACTTGGTTTACAGCAAACTGATGCCACATCATATTTTTTGGCAATTTCACAACCCTGGCGAACTTCATCGCGGGTCATCTCCGGCTTTAAAAGAGAGTGGTCAATAGTTTTTGCAATCTTGACCTTCGAGTACTTTGGGTGTGCCATTTTTCTCTCTTTCTTTTATCTTTCTTTTATTAGTATTTAATTGGTATTTAAATCTATACAGAACGCCAACCGCCATCGACAGTTAGCACCTCACCTGTTACATATTGGTTATCAATGAGGTAAAGATATGCCGAAGTTAGCGCGGTTGCCGGAAGCTGACCGCCTGCAAGTGGCTGTTTCGCTGCGGTAAATTTCTGAATTTCCGGATCTTCACCGGCACGCTTTGCCATCGGGGTATCAACAAGGCCTGGCGCAACCGCATTAATTCGAATCTTTTCACTTATAAATGAAGTTGCCGAAACTCGGACTAAACCTTCCAGCGCAGCTTTGCTGGTCGCATAAGCATGTGTTGTGAAATGTTCTTTGACTGGAGATGTAGCAAGCACGGAACCAGTTAAAGTTACTGATCCGCCATTTTTCTTAAGTAATTTAATGCCTTCACGGAGCGTTAAAAACGCTGTGGAAAGATTTAGCGCCAATGTGCGATTCCAGGCATCAAGTGAGATCTCATCAACTCGACCATCGCCAAATTTGCGACCAGAACCACCGACGATTCCAACGACATCAGTTACGTTTCCAAGAGCCTTACTTGCGGATTGAAAAGCAGAAATTGTTTGATCTTCTTCGCGAAGATCAACTGATGAATAGCCTTTTATATTTTTGCATTCGCTTTTCAGAGCTTCGGATTCTGAATCAATGCCACCGACTATATAAATAGCATCACCGCGCGTATCAAGTGCGCGAATTAGCGCAGCTGCAATTCCG
>CAYRXG010000156.1:0-1756 GCA_964428285.1 uncultured Clavibacter sp. | reverse complement strand
GGATAGCCAGAATTTAAGAATTCAATGCTTAACAATTGACTGTAAGAATCCGAGATTACTAGCGGAATTCTGGGCAAAAGTTCTAGGATGGAAAGTCACGCACGAAAGTGGCGACGAGTCATACATAGAAAAAACATTAAATAGCGAGGCCCTGCCAGATTATCCAGATATCCTCTTTTTAAGAACCCCTGATGAAAAAGTAATTAAGAATCGTCTTCACTTAGATTTGCGTCCAAAAAACCAAGATGAAGAAGTAAATCGCGTCTTGAATTTAGGGGCAAAGAAAATTGAAATCGGCCAAAGTGAAGATTCGAGTACAACATGGGTGGTATTGGCAGATCCAGAAGGAAATGAATTCTGCATACTAAGAGCTTTGTAAATCTAGTATTTTTGATACTTGGAGTTCTGGTGGGCGCTGAGGGTTTTGAACCCCCGACCTACTCGGTGTAAACGAGCCGCTCTACCACTGAGCTAAGCGCCCTGAATTGCGGAGTCTATAACGAAGCGAGCGCGGTTTTGTAATCGGCTAAATTTCGCGCTTCTGCAGGGCTATTTACAACGCTCCAACGAACGATTCCAGCTTTATCAATAATAAATGTGCCGCGAAGTGCTAATCCGCGATCTTCATTAAATACGCCGTATTTTTTTGCCACCTCTCCATGCGGCCAGAAATCAGATAACAACGGGAATTGATATCCCTCTTTTTCAGCAAATACTTTCTGGGTAAACATCGCGTCACATGAAATTGCCAAAAGTTGAACTTTCTCATTTTGAAATAATGAAATGTCATCACGTAACGCGCAAAGCTCGCCAGTGCAAGTACCTGTAAAAGCAAAGGGAAAGAAAACCACGACAACATTCTTTTGGCCACGAAAAGAAGATAGTTTTACCTTTTCACCATTTTGATTTACAAGTTCAAAATCTGGAGCTTCTTGTCCAACTGAAATTGACATGATTCCCTAACTTTTCTTTCCGAATTTCCGTGCAACTAATCTAGTTGCTGACCAATCTTTGGCTACTGGCAATGTAGAAGTCAAACTAAGTCCAGCTGTTGGAGCTGCATCCTTGATATCGCTTGGCTCAACGTGCCCTTCTCTTCCTACTTTTGGAGTCAAAAGCCAGATCGGACCGCCTTCTGTTAAATAAGTAAGGCAATCCACCAATTCATCAACTAGATCACCATCATCTTCACGCCACCAAGTAATTACTGCGTCTACAACTTCTTGAGAATCTTCATCAAGTAATTCACTTCCAGCAACTTGCGCAATCTCTTTGCTTATCGATGAATCACAATCATCAGCAAATCCCCGCTGCAAAACCAAGAAGCCAGATTCAATTCCCATCCGGGCTGCAACGCCGGGCCCCGCCGGGGTGCTCAATGACCTCTCCTTTCAACCAAGTGCGAGTAAGAGAAGTCCACACTTTGAGAGGGAGATACGCAACTTTTTTCCCTCGGAATTTCGATTTCGCCCTGTAGCCAGAAGGCGGAAAGATAGGGCTGTGAGCGTTGACCAGCCAAACTCAATCCAAGACCTCCACCTTTCACAGTTAATTGATACCAACCCTGAAGAAACCAAGGAATGGCATCAATCGCTTGAAGCACTTCTTAAAAATGCAGGACCGGTCAGAGCCAGATATTTGATGCTCTCGCTTCTACGTGAAGCTCATGAGGCAAATATTGATTTACCAAATCTTCGTCTTACCGATTACATGAACACAATTCCACCGGAAAAAGAACCAAAGTTTCCTGGTGATG
>CAYRXG010000155.1:0-1797 GCA_964428285.1 uncultured Clavibacter sp. | reverse complement strand
TAATATTTTCATTTAACTAGAAACACTTCCCACAAGAGTAATGACAGCAGATCCACTAATAGTCATTGGAAACGAACCAGTTATAGGCGTTCCATCTGTAATCGCAACATTTAGATTTGTTGCTAAAGAACCAACTTCTATTGTTCCAATTACATGAAAATGATAGGACTTATACGGAGTATTACTTCGAACGTCGATTACATTAGAACTCGTGTAGTCGTAATTCAAACTACTACCTGTACCTGAATTTGTAACCGAAAGACCGAATTTTCCGGCACTTGAATCACATCTTCCTTGTAGTGTGATTTCGAATTTGTAACTCTTATTTGCCTGTAGGTTTCCGATATTTCCAGAAATCGAAGAAGTATTGATCGTGTTCGTGCTAAGAGTGAAATTCGGAATTGTTTCAAAATAAACATTTGATGGTCCTGCTGCGCCCGTTGCTCCTGTTGCACCTGCGGGACCTTGTGGTCCAGTTGGACCGGTTGGACCTGCAGGTCCGGTTTCACCTTGTGGTCCCTGAGGTCCTGTTGGTCCAGTTAAACCTTGTTCACCTTGTGCTCCAGTTGCGCCAGTTGCTCCGGCTGCACCTTGTGCACCAGTTTCACCTTTTTCACCTTTAGTTCCTTTCTCTCCTGGTTCACCTTTTGCGCCGGAAGTTGAAGAGCCCTTATCTCCGCTTGCTCCTGAAGGACCTTTTAAACTAATTGGTGTTGGCCATTTGTTCTTACTCTTCGGCCCGTAGATATTGAATGTAGAAATATCGATATAGAAATCACCATTAATTCCTATTGCGGAAGTTGGTGCTCCTTTTCCACTGAGAATTGTGTTAGCAACGCTTTGATTAGTCCTACCGGCAGCTTCTGCTGGGACTATGGAGTTAACTGCAAGAAATAGTGATGCGATAGTTACCTGTAATGCACTCCTGATTGTGTTCATCGCCCCTCCTCATGGGGCTTGGGTCCCGGGGATCGGGATGTGGAGTATCAGGGTGAGGGAGTGCGTGAAAGTTAAATAGACCGATATTTCTCTGGGATTTCTCAGGCTTTAGGCGTATAAACAGCTACGCAATCCAAAAACTCCCAAGTGTTTCACAATCTAAATGACTGGAAAATTCAGTTAAAGGGAGTTTCATCGTCAATAGCGAACAAAAATTGTTCGAGAATCAATTAAGGAGATTCAATTGAAGAAGAGAAAGCTCATCGCAGGATCTATTGCAACAGTTGTTGCGATTACTCTGGGAACTGCCACTACATCAAATGCTGATGATCGTGGTTTTGGGAAAATTGGCGAACTTTCAACAGTTCTCAATAGTCTGAAAGATAAAGGAACACTTACACAGTCTCAGGTTGATGCAATTGAATCAGCTTTAAAGGATTCTAAATCTTCAGCGCGCGCCGAAATGATTGCGGCCAAAGACGCTTATGTAAAAGTACTGACAGATGTATTGGGAATTTCGGAGAGTGACCTGATGGCTAAAGTAAAGGCCGGAGAATCACTCGCCTCAATTGCAGGAACAAAGAAGGATTCGTTAATTAAAGCAATCGTGGATTTCCAAACGAAAACTATTGATGATGCGCTTGCTGCCGGAAAAATCACTGGCGATCAGGCGACAAAATTAAAGACTAAATTATTAGAACGCACGACTTCCATGGTCGAGCGCGCTAAGGGTCTAGGCAAAGGTTTTGGTTTGGAGTTTAGAGGTGGAAAAGGACATGGAAAAGGCCCACGTTCTTAACCGCTAACCCTTTCAAAGACAGTAACTCCTCCTCCGAAAGAGAAGAACCACCGGTCGAA
>CAYRXG010000154.1:0-1871 GCA_964428285.1 uncultured Clavibacter sp. | reverse complement strand
TTTGATAAGAGATTTGCTGATGCGGTCATGACTCCAAATATGGATCAAGGTGAAGTTTTCTTAGGACCGGGCCCAATTGCTCTAGCAATGATTGAAGATATGTTACGCAAGCCCCCTACTGGAATCGCAACTGGCCTACCTTCTAAACCAATCAATTTGAACGCGCTTGTGGGTGACAAATACGCATTGTTAACTTTTGATACTCCGGAATGTAGCCGAATAGATAAAGTTAAGAATTACAAGGTTGTCATAAACCCAACTAGTGAAACTAGGACTTTTAAAAGCGCTCCATTCAAAATTTCTGGATTAAGCAATGGCAAGTCATACTCCTTTACGCTCACTTCTGAAAATGAAATTGGCTCATCGGAGGCAGTTACAAGCAACTCAATTAAGCCGCAATCAACTCCGAAAGCTATAAAAGTAGATCCGGCTGCAGATGTTGAACACTTAGAAGCTGTTCAATACTTAGGAAAACCCACAATTATCTATGGCGATTTAGCTACTCAAACATTAAAGATGGCGGTAAGAACAAACAATAAATGGAAAATTTCTACCATTCGAAAAGCGCTTCAAATTGGCCCTATAAGTATTTGCAAATCTGGCACAGGCGCCAAAGAAGAGTTGCACCTCTTTTATGGAGAAGTTCAGAAACAAGACTTAATTCATTCGACTTTAAAACGAAATAAATGGGATCATGAAACCGTCGATGGTAATGGGGCTGATGTTCAAGATTACAAAGAAACCGAAAGGCGCAGAACCGCCTCAGATGTCAGCGTCTCAAATGCTTGTGCAATCACAGAAGATGGAATTCAAGTCTTTTATCGCGATGAAACGCAAGGCATTCTTCTTGGTGCTTGGAAAGATGGTGATGAGTGGCGTTATGAGATTGTGGATGGTGATCGAACAACGGATTCAAGAACTACGGGCGATGTCGCTTTTGATTTAGCCGCTACCACTGTTGAAAATACAATTTATTTAATTTATGACTCAGTCTTAACAATAGATACCAATAGAACTGTCACTTCTGGAGAAGTTCGATTGGCAGTTCGCGAATCTGCTGACTTTACAGATTGGCGTTATCGAACTTTGGACGGCCCTGAAAATGGAAATACTGTTGCCGGATATGCTGTAAGTATTTCTGCAAATAAGGGTTCAGTAGTAGCAAGCTGGCTAGTTGCAAAAGCAAACGTGATACCTAATCCCACTCTTTTGAGTTATTCAGAAGTAACAGATGGAGGTGCAGTTTTTTCAATCGCACCTACTAATCTTGGGGTGCTTGGATCGCCACTTTCTGTAAATGTAGATACCGCAGCTTTTTCTTGCGGAAAGCGCCTCTGTTTAGCAAGTCAGGATTTTTCTAAAGTTAAATTAATAAATGCAGAATCGCCAGCACTTGATGCAGGTAAAACTCTAACTTTTAATAAGAAGCGATACTTAGTTGCAAGTGTCGATAGAGAAATAGTATTGATAAATATTTAAGTGAGATTTAAGGATAATGTAAATGATTGATACATTCCACAAGCTATTCAATTTTTTCTTGTCTTTATTTAGTTTTCTTCTATTTACTTAAATCTAGAACTTGGACTTTTTCAGACAGATTTTTGGGTAAATCAACAGGGGTTACAATAACAATTAGATCCAAAGGAAAGTCCCCTTCCGATAATCTTTCTCGATTTCCCCACCTTTGAACTAAAGGATCGCACCAGCGAACATTGCAGCCTGCATTTTCTAGAGCGTTCCATAAATCCAAAGCAGGTGTTTCCCTGACATCTAGAACTCCCGGTTTATAAGTTATTCCAGCTAACAAAACTCTTTTCCCTGAGATTTCTTCAGACAAGATATTTTTAATTCTGCGCATTGATACTTTGTAC
>CAYRXG010000153.1:0-1882 GCA_964428285.1 uncultured Clavibacter sp. | reverse complement strand
CATTGGTATCGGCGTAGCCAATTTGTAGCGGGATACCTTTTCCAAGATATTGATTTAGTAAATCTAAAGTTTCATCTGCAGTTGTCCGTGGAATTTCTCCGGTTGGTCTACGTTTTGAACTCTGTTCACCAGTGCGCAGAGTCTTAATTGCCATCTTCATAATTTCATTTGATGGCTTTGGAATATCGCCAACAGATTTCGGTAACTTTGCTCGTGATTTAGCGCGCAATGAAACTGGGCGTTGTAAAACAGCGCCTTGGCCATTTTCTGCAGCCGGGAAATATCCGGCATCGCGAAGTTCATCCATAATCTCTTCAGAATCTGCGATTAGAACTTGTGGCGCAATCTGGCGAATCTCTAAATGTTCTAACTTCTTATCTTTCAAGATTGCGGTTATAACGCTCTCATCTGCACAGCGGATATAGGCGCTAGCAAAACCAACTCGGAGTCGACCATGTTTACGTGAGACATCAGTAATTAAGTAATCGAGAGGTTGTGGCAGCGGAGTTTTTGAAACTTCTTTTAAGAAATTGCGGATCTCCTCTCCTGAGTGGCCATGATCTAGCCCTCGACGAATGGAGCCCTCAGAGAAACGGTAGACAGTTGCGCCACCACGACTTTCAATATCGGCAAATGTTGAAAGATGGCGCGAGATTTCAATGGTTAGCGGACCAGGTGCAATTGCAGAGTTATCACCTTGAATCAAGATGTGATCGACAGGCGCCGGAAGGGCCTTAGCAAGGCCAAGTTTCTCCTCGCCACTTAAGAATTTCTTACCAAAGGAAGAAATGGAATTTGCCCCGGTAATACCTAGCCATTCAGCTTCTCGAATTGTCCAAGCGATGAAATCTTTTGTTACCGCAAGAGTTTTGCGATGCGGATAGCGCCAAGTAACGGCATTGGTTAATTGATCAAGATCTGGGGCAATGCCATCACAACTTTCAATAATTTCCAGAATAGATTTTCTAATTCGCGGTGCATTTGGTCGATCAACTTCTGGGCCGACGGCTGAGATATTTCTCGAATCAGATCTGCCAATTAATCCAGGAACTCGGGTTGTGGTTCGCCAAGTATCTACAAGATCGCGCCATTGCTCTTCATAGCTCTTTGTCTGGAAGAGATCAAAGCTGGCATTAGGAAGGATGCGACCATCTGGTTCGGTACTGATTAAACCAAGTGCATAGGCAAGCTCTGCAATAAAGATTGCAAAAGGTTCTTCAACCCCTAGATGTTCGGATGATTTCTTTACTTCGCGAACCCCAAGACCACCAGATTGAATGGAAGTTGGAGTTTCTTCTGACCAGAAATTAAGAAGCTCACTTATAAGGCGGAGCAAAGTAGTGATTGCGGCAACTGCAGCACGATCTGATTCGATTGAAGAAACTTTATTGCCGAGAACTTTTGGTTGAGTTGGCGAGAGATCCTTATAGATTTTATTTCCGCGAAGATGCAATGCGACTTCGCGTGGTAAGAGAACAGTCTTACTATCAACTGGAATTAGAAAATGATTCTTAAGGAGCCACTCAATCGGGCTACCTTTCTTATGGATATCTTCTACTTGTCCCTTTGGTGGACCCCAGGTAAGTTGATCGAGCAGAGCCTTTGCCCCAGCAGGTGCCTTATCAAGTAATTTGAAATCAATAGTCGTAGCAATAGTTGGGCCGAGGCCGGCAATATTTTCACCCAAGATATCTCGAACTGCGCGCGGGGTTCGGAACTTCTTGCCATCTTTATAGATTAGTGCGAGTGATAGAAGTTCTTGGAGTGCAGTTTTTGCAGCGCTATCGGTTAATTCGATTATCTCGGTGGATGAATAAGAATCTTCAAATAGCGTGGTGGTCTCCAAAACTTGTAGCTGCCAACGATTAAGGGATTCAATGGC
>CAYRXG010000152.1:0-1884 GCA_964428285.1 uncultured Clavibacter sp. | reverse complement strand
GAAAATCATTACAAGAGAATTTTAAGAGTCAAAAAATTAACTCTGAACATGTAAAAATCTCTAATTTGCCAACTGGAGTTGCTCATATTTGGGTTGACGGGCAAGGGCAAAATAGAATTTTAATCGTCCCTGGTGCTAATCATGATTTCGATGCAAACCACGCCGCAGACGCGATCAAATCGATTCCTGGACTTTCAATTGTTATTGGTCAATGTGAAGTTCCGCAATCTGTCACCACTGCCGCATTCACAGTTGCAAAAGAGCGTGGAGCACTCACAATCCTAAATCCGGCGCCTTATGAAGACCTTTCACAAGAATTATTGGCTGTGACAGATTGGCTAATTCCGAATGAAGTTGAATTCGAAGAATTTATTGGTAAAGCTCCAACCTCAGAAACTCTTGCGCAATTTCGCCCTGGAAAGAATTCGATAGTTACTCTAGGAGATAAAGGTGCTGTTTTAATCTCTACAGATGGCTCGCTAACCTCGATTGCAACTACCAAAGTTCAAGCCGTTGATTCAACTGGCGCCGGCGATTGCTTTATCGGATCCTTTTCATTCTCACTTGGTTCAGGTTCTGATGCCCAGAGTGCAGCAGAGTTTGCTTGTCGAATTGCTGCCTTCAGTGTTACTAGAAAAGGTGCACAATCTTCTTATCCAAGTGCAGCTGAAATATCCACGCTTTCATAACCTCGTAAAACAAAGGTTGGACGCCGCTTTGGAGTGCTCGCTAATTCAATATCGCTAAATCTTTCAAATAGCGCTGGTAGTGATATTCCCATTTCTAGTCGAGCAAGTGGTCCACCTAAGCAAAAATGAATACCTGCACCAAAACCAATATGAGGATTTGGATTGCGAAGTAAATTCATCTCATTTGAGTTCGCGAATACGCTCTCATCCCGATTAGCAGAACCCAGTAGCGAAGCTATTTTTTGGCCAGTGCGTACTGTGACTCCCCCGATTTCGGTATCGGCAGTTGCGGTGCGCTCAAATAAATGCAGAGGTGCATCAAAACGCAAGAATTCTTCTACAGCGGTTTCAGCGATCTCACGCGCTTTAGTTCGCAAAAGTTCTGCCTGATCTGGGCGCGAAAGTGCAGCAACCATTCCGTTTCCAAAGGCGTTCACACTTGCTTCATGGCCAGCGTTTAGTAAGAGGATGCATGTTGCCACCAATTCATGTGCGCTTAACTTTTCGCCGCTCTCTTCAACGGCTGCGAGATCACTAATGAGATCTGTGCCTGGGTTTTTCTTTCTCTCCAGCATTAACCCATGCACATAATCTGCGAAGGCTTTTGCGGCTGCTTTAGCCTCATTTTGATCTTCTAGTGATGGATTAACTTCATACATCTTTACAATCGATTGCGACCATGGTCGTAATAAATGCTCATCTTCGCGTGGAAAGCCTAAGAGGGCTGCAATTACTCTTACGGGCAAAGGTTCAGCGTAATCTGCAATAACGTCAAATGTTTGTCCTGCACGCACTTTAACTTCTATGGCATCTAATAATTCGTTAGTGATTCTTTCAATCGCTGGTCTCTGGCTTTCAATCTTATTTCGGTTAAATGCCTTAGCAACTAGTGAGCGTAGTCGAGTGTGCTTAGGTGGCTCACTATCTAAAATCGAATCTGCATGAAGCCAGTTAAATACATCCCATTCAAAATCTGGTTCTTTTGCTTTGAAGATTCTGCCGAGAGATTTAGTACGAAGCACATCATTTGCATCGTCATATCGAGCCGCCAGATACATTTGAACACCTTCGTGCCAAACAGGCTTGCCCTCTGCTCTTAATTTCTCTAGCGCTGGATATGGATTTTCGATGAAATTCTTGTCGAGAAAATCAATCATTTATTCAGATGCAATCGCTGCATATCCTGGCTTAATAA
>CAYRXG010000151.1:0-1892 GCA_964428285.1 uncultured Clavibacter sp. | reverse complement strand
GCGCTCTTCGTTTATTCAAATTTCCGAACCGTTGGATCAAAAACTCCAGCGACTGTCGGATTAATTATTGGCTTGGCCTTGGCAGTAGCCCTTGGTTATCTAATTTATCGTCGAGCAATTAATTTAAATCTCTCTAAATTCTTCACGCTCACTGGAGCTGCCTTAATTGTGGTTGCAGCAGGCGTTCTCTCTTATGGAGTTCATGAATTTCAAGAACTTGGTTGGCTTCCTGGAGAGAGCTCTTATGCATGGGATGTCACGAGCTGGATCTCTCCTGATTCGGTAATCGCCTCGCTCCTTGCTGGAACAATTGGCTTTGATACAACGATGTCCTGGCTGCAACTCTTCATCTGGGGCGGATATCTCGTAGCCGTGCTTGGGCTGTATCTGCGCAAGGTCCCGGCAAAAGTTGCGGTAGCCGTTAAATAAGTTCTGATTTCCCTTCTTGCTACTGGCGAGTAGGGTAAGCGGCATGAATACTGCCAAAACCACCACCAATGTTGTTCTTGTCGATGCGGTCCGCACTCCATTTGGAAAAGCTGGAAGTTTGTATGCCGGAACGCGTGCCGATGACATAGTTGTTCGATGCATCAGAGGATTACTCGAGCGAAATCCCAAAGTTAATCCCGCAGATATTGATGATGTTGCTATCGCCGCCGCAACTCAATTTGGTGATCAAGGAATGAATATCGGCAGATCGGCAACAATTCTTTCCGGAATTCCAAATACCGTTCCGGGCTATTCGATTGATCGTTGGTGCGCTGGCGCCATGACTTCAGTAACGACTCTTGCCGGTTCGATAAATATGGGTGCTTACAACTTAGCTATTGCTGGCGGAGTCGAGCACATGGGAAATCACCCAATGGGCGAAGGAATGGATCCAAATCCTCGTTACTTGGCAGAGAAAATCGTTGACACTGATGCGCTTTCAATGGGAAATACTGCAGAGCGTTTACATGACAAGTTCCCACATTTAACTAAAGAGCGTGCTGATAAGTATGCGTTAAATTCTCAATTGAAAACTGAAGCTGCATATAAAGCGGGCAAGATTCAACCAAATTTAATTCCCGTTGCAGTAAGAAGCGCTGAACAAGGTTGGGGCGTGGCAACTATTGACGAACCGCCAAGACCTGGAACCACACTTGAAGCCTTGGCTGCTCTTAAGACTCCATTTAGACCTAATGGTCGAGTAACTGCAGGCAATGCTGCCGGTCTAAATGATGGTGCAACTGCTGCACTACTTGCAAGCGAAGAAAAAGCGAAAGAACTTGGCCTTCCAGTAAAGGCAAAGTTGGTTACATTTGCATTTGCCGGCGTCGAACCAGAAATTATGGGTTACGGACCTGTTCCTTCTACTCTAAAAGCGCTAAAGCTTGCTGGCCTTTCCATTGAAGATATCGGACTATTTGAAATTAATGAGGCATTCTCTATTCAAGTCTTATCTTTCCTAGATTACTTTGGAATTGCAGATGACGATCCTCGCGTAAATATTTACGGTGGCGCTATTGCAGTTGGACATCCGCTGGCTTCATCCGGAATTCGATTAATGCTCAATCTTGCAGAGGGCTTTAAGGAAAGACCTGATGTTCGTTATGGAATCACAACTATGTGCATAGGTCTTGGTATGGGTGGAACCGTTATCTGGGAGAACCCGAATTACAAAGCTGGAAAGGCGAATTAATGAGTGAAGTTACTACACCGGCCAACGCTCCAGAGGAAGTTGTAACAAAGGCTCTCTTGCGTGAAGTAGACCTCTCTCCCTTTGGCTACTCAGGAAAGCTTGCACTAATAACTCTCGATAACGGTATGGATCACACCAGACCAAATACATTGGGTCCTAAATCGCTTGCAGAAATTGATGCAGCTTTAACAACTGCAGAATCAAGCGATGC
>CAYRXG010000150.1:0-1900 GCA_964428285.1 uncultured Clavibacter sp. | reverse complement strand
TCTTTTCCAAGAAGAAAGAAGAGCACTTTATAAGTACCTGCTCGAAATAAACAAGGATTTTTATTTTAGTCAAGCAAACCTGCTTCTAGACCAAGGTACTACAACTAGAAGTATTGCCAATGGTGAAGCTACTTATTTTCTCAAAGATGGAAAGGTGAATTACTCCGCAAGACAATTGAATTCTGATGAAATTCAAGTTGAACTTCGAGAAATCAAATTGACTAGGATTAGAAAATACAACATTAGAATACTTAAGAAGTTTTTCGCACAGTGCGATGTCGACGTAATCTCCAACTTTCCCATCCCTGGACCTATTCAGAAAGAAGAATCAGGATATGGCTTTAACACATACCCTTTTTACAGTCTTGCTTACTACGCCAACGGCAGGAACTACCTGAAGGGAATTGTTAAAAAACTTAGGACAAAAGACAACGAGATACTTACAAAACTGAGAACTCTTTAAGTTAGATCTCAACCCCGATGTACTTGGTCTGCAAGAACTCATGCACGCCATCGAATCCACCCTCGCGACCAAGGCCAGATTGCTTTACGCCACCGAACGGCGCTGCAGGATCTGAAAGTAATCCACGGTTGATACCGACCATTCCTGCTTCGATGCCTTCTGCGAAACGAATCGCTCGTTTCAGATCTTCTGAATATACGTAGCTGATAAGTCCGTACTCAGTATCGTTTGCAAGCTTTAGCGCTTCTTCATCTGTATCAAAGAGAACAATCGGTGCAACGGGTCCGAAGACTTCATTAGCAAGAATTTCATCATCTTTGGAGACTTCAAGAACAGTTGCTGGATAAAAAGCGCCGTTACCGTCTGGAGTTTGGCCACCTAGATGAACCTTTGCTCCGCGTGACTTTGATGCATCAACAAGTTCCGCAATTTTGTTTCGTTCCTTGACAGAAACGCTTGCTCCAAGTTGCGTACCAGCTTCGCGGCCAACGCCCATCTTGAGCGCTGACATTGCTTTGGCAAACTCCGCGATGAATTTATGGCCGAGTGATCGTGCCACGTAGATACGGTTTGCCGCGGTGCAAGCAGCACCACCATTGCGCATCTTCGCCATCATCAAACCTTTTACTGCTTCTTCGACATTCGCATCATCTAGTACAACAAACGGTGCATTTCCGCCAAGCTCCATCGAGCAGCGAATAACTTGATCGGCTGCTTCCTTAAGAAGAATTTTTCCAACTTGAGTTGATCCAGTAAATGAAAGATTCTTAACGCGAGAGTCGTGAAGTACTTTAGAAATTCCAGGACCAGATTGCGCAGGAAGGATTACATTCAAAACTCCCTTCGGTAATCCGCAACGTTCGAGAATATCTACGATTGCGAGCGCGGTCAGTGGAGTCTCTCCCGCTGGTTTCAAGATCATTGTGCAACCAGCTGCAACTGCTGGACCAATCTTGCGAGTTGCCATTCCTGCTGGGAAGTTCCACGGAGTTATAAGTAGCGAGACGCCGATTGGTTGGTGTGTAACCAAAATTCTCTTATCGCCGGCAGGAGCCATTCGGAAATCACCTGAGATTCGGACTGTCTCTTCGGCAAACCATCTAAAGAATTCGGCGGCGTAATTAACTTCTGCCTTTGCATCAGGAAGTGCCTTGCCATTCTCCTTCGAGATGAGTTCGGCCAAATAATCGGCTTCTGCAATCATCATTTCGAAGGCCTTGCGCAAAATTTCGCTGCGAACACGGGGTGCGGTCTTGGCCCAGGATGCAGCGGAGCGGTCAGCGGCATCGATGGCGGCTAGGTTCTGTTCATCGCTTGAGGTGGGAACTGTGGCGATAACCGAGCCATCGCTAGGATCAATTACGTCTAGCGTCCCGCTTCCATCGACCCATTGGCCATCTATATATAACTGTGTGCGCATAAGATAAGCATACTTAC
>CAYRXG010000149.1:0-1909 GCA_964428285.1 uncultured Clavibacter sp. | reverse complement strand
ATCGCATAGTTATGTCTCTCTTTGGCACCGATGGTGTCAGAGGCGTAGCCGGCGTCGATTTAACTGAAAAACTCGCACATGATTTAGCGGTCGCAGCTGCGCACGTTCTTACTGATATCGGTGAATTCTCTGGCCATAAACCAAAGGCAATCATTGCTCAAGATTCCAGAGAATCAGGAAGTTATCTTGAGAAAGCAATATGTGATGGGCTCTCCAATTCCGGAATTGATGTTTATCGAGTCGGAATTCTGCCTACGCCTGCAGTCTCTTATCTTGTTACCGAAATGGGCGCAGACCTTGGCGTAATGATCAGCGCTTCCCATAACCCTGCTACTGATAATGGAATTAAGTTCTTTGCACGCAATGGTCGCAAATTGGCAGATTCGGTGGAAGCACAAATAGAAGCGCAACTAAGAAATGAATGGCGACCGAAGATTGAACCAGGCCAAGTAATTGAAGATTCTAGCGCTCGGGAAAAATATATTAACCATCTGCTGCAAACTATTCATACCAAATTTACTGGATTGAAGATTGTCGTAGATTGCGCAAATGGTGCTGCATCTTTTGTGGCACCAGAAGTTTTACGTCGCGCTGGTGCAGAAGTAATTGCGATATCTGATAAACCAAATGGTTTAAATATCAACGACAATTGTGGTTCAACTCATCTAGAGAATTTAATTGCTCGAGTAAAGGCAGAGGGCGCAGATCTTGGTATCGCACATGATGGCGATGCTGATCGCGTGCTTGCAATTGATCACAGTGGCAATGTGATTGATGGCGATCATATTCTGGGAATTTTGGCCGAACATACCGAGCTGCCAACAAATAAAGTTGTTGGCACGGTTATGACGAACCTCGGATTAATTCGAGCTCTTGAGAAAAAAGGAATCGGTTTTGTAGCAACCCAAGTTGGCGATCGCTACGTTCTAGAAGAGATGTTGGCAAATGGCCATATGTTAGGTGGCGAACAATCTGGACATATCATCATGCGAAAGTTTTCAATTACTGGTGATGGAATCTTGACAGCACTTCACTTAATTTCTGAAATGGTAAGCAGAAGGCAGAAACTCTCTGAACTATCTGCATTTATGACTCGATATCCGCAAGTTCTCATTAATGTAAAAGGTGTTGCTAAAGATAAGTTAGCTACAAATCAAGTTATTCAAAATGAAATTAGGAAGATTGAGTCTGAGCTAGGAAGCACTGGCAGAGTCTTGTTACGAGCATCTGGAACCGAGCCTGTGATCCGAGTGATGATTGAAGCAGAGTCCGATGTGAGCGCGAAGCGATTCGCAGATTCACTTGCACAATTAGTAAAATCTGAACTTGCCCTTTAGTAGTTTTATCAAGGAGTCAATGTGTGCGGGATAGTCGGTTACACCGGTCCTAATCCTGCGCTATCAAGAATTATCGAAGGTTTACGTCGTCTGGAGTATCGCGGCTATGACTCTGCTGGAGTTGCGCTAATTGAGAAACCAGCCTCACCACTTCAAGTCGTAAAGCGCGCTGGAAAATTGGCAAACTTAGAGAGCGAACTAGTAAAAAATAGCGAAGCAAATACCGGCATCGGGCATACGCGTTGGGCAACCCATGGCGGACCTACTGATGAAAATGCCCATCCCCATATAGATGGTTCCGGAAAATTAGCGGTCATTCATAATGGAATTATTGAAAATTATTTGGAATTAAAAAGAGAATTAGAAAGACGCGGCCATAAATTTACCTCCGAAACTGATACTGAATCTGTCGCATTTTTGCTTGGAGAAGAATTTAAAGTTGTTAATGATTTAGCCGAAGCGATGCGCTTAGTTTGCAAGAGATTAAAGGGCTCATTTACTTTATTGGCGATTCATTCCGATGTTCCTGGGCTTGTCGTAGGTGCTCGTAGAAATTCGCCACTTGTTGTCGG
>CAYRXG010000148.1:0-1927 GCA_964428285.1 uncultured Clavibacter sp. | reverse complement strand
GAGCGCCAACGGTTAGGAATGCTGGCAACGCATCCCTTGTCTTACTCTGCAATGGGGCTTCGTTGGCAGTAGCAATTAACCAAGGAATTGAAATGGCAATCGAGAGAATTGAAACGATTGAAACGGAACCAAGAAGGAAATGACGGTAATCAATGTGACTTTCCGAAATCTTTGGCAGATATTCATTAATCATGATTACACCGGCAAGAAGTGCAACCAGGGTTGGGATTACCAGTAGTGAACCTACCCATAGTGGTTCGGGCTCTAAACTGCCGTGCCCGGCAACATTTCTTGAACCAAAAAGCATCGCGATACCGATGAAGAAAATTGCAACTTCACCCAACCTAGATACTTTTTGGACAAATAAAGAGATAAGTGCGATAAAAAGTATTGGTGAAATCAGCCAAATAGGTGGAGCGCCAAGACCGCCCGGATTTCCCAACATTATTGATAGGGGTTCACCGCCAGCCTTTGCTAAACCTGGATCGAGTAAAAACCTAGATGGATGAATAATTAACTCAATAGACCAAGGTGCACAGGCGATGATTGGTGCAGCGGAAATTGCAATTCTTCTAGCATTACGTTGATCAAAAATCTCTTTAGTGAACATATTTTTGTTGAAAGCCGTCACGTCAAGAAGAATTAATATGAATTGCCAGATGAAGAGACTGAGGAAAGTTAGAGGCGAGAAAGCAAAGACCAACGTAAGAAGTAGTGCCAACCACCATGTTTGGCGCCAATTAAGGTTCTCTAAGGCTTCTAGTCCCAGTAAAGCTCGCACTAACCAAGGTCCGATTACAAAGAGGACAACTGTTCCTAGCCTTCCGGAATTTAGTCCGCTAATTGCAACGGGCGCAAAAGCATAAAGAAGCGCGGCACCTAGGGCTAAGAAATGTAAATTAGTAAATTTTCTAGCGAGTTGGTACGCCCCGAAGAAACCAAGTGGAATAGCTAGTACGAAGAGGATTGAAACCAAAGCATTTGCATTAAATAAAGTAATAATCGATGAAATTCCAAGTAACGCCACCCATGGCGGCACATTGACACTCGAACCAAGTCCGACCGTGTGCCAAGAATCTACATATTGCCCAAGGAGTGTTAAGCCGCTATCAGGCGTGCTGGGAAGTGCGCCACCGACTAAATCAATTAGGCGACCGCGAAATGCGAATAATGAAACAAGTAATACCAAAATTGATGAGGAAAGTATTGGCCTACCTTTAATTGCTTTTAGAAATGAAGGCGTACGAACTAATTCGATATCAGCATTTTCTGCGACCTCATCACTAAAGTCGATGGTAGAACTTTGAGTGGGCGCATCAGTTTTTGCATAGAGTGAACTTGCTCGCCAGGTTCTCACAATTGCATCTCTTGTGCGATCAAAGGTTAGTGAAAGTTGGGCGCCTCTGGGAGGGACAAATTTGGATATAACGCGAGATGAAATCAATCTTTTGGCTTTGCGTTCGCGCCTAGCTCTTATTAGATCTTGCGGTTGAAATAGAACTAAAGCGACCGCTGCTAATTCATCTAGCGCATAGCCAGGAAGTTTTGCCAACAAATATCCAATCGAACGTAGCAATGCAGATCCCAGTAGTTGCAAGGCGATAAATGGCGTCAGCCAAAATGAGGAATTCGCCATCAACACATATGCGGCATGTCGACGATCTAGAAGTAATGGTCGATGCAAGAAGGCATCTGCTACATCAATTTCGCGTCGCTCGTTGGCGGCAGCCTCCGCGTGAAATGCGATTGCAGTTGGAACGACTGCGACGCTATGTCCAGCAGTATGAACTCGCCAGCCAAAATCCACATCGTCTCTAAATAATGATAGTTCGCTATCAAATCCACCAAGCTCGTCAAAAACATCTTTTCGAATCAATGCGCCAGCAGTGCTTACCGATAAAACTTCGCGAGTGCCGTCGTGTTGACC
>CAYRXG010000147.1:0-1948 GCA_964428285.1 uncultured Clavibacter sp. | reverse complement strand
ACCAAGTTCGGAATAAATATCGCGAGCAGTTTCAGCGAGGGCAAGTGCTTCGTCATATTGGCCGCGAGCATAAATTCGCGCGCTTAATTCGTAATAAGTACTTGCTCGATCGACGCCTTGAGTTTCCGGAATTCGTTCCCACAACATTTCTTCAGTGATGATTTCTTCGTTTCCATCATCTTCGTTGTGTTCGTTTCCCAAGGCACTTCCTTCCTGAAATCTCGCTAGTAATAGAACTTAGCACTTTACGGGGAAGTTCTCCCTGCAAATAACTAGTTTTAAATTGAGTCTTGCTTGCCCAGCGTCACTTCAAAAATCTGGCTTCCACCGTTTGGCAGATCAACCTTTATTTTGATGACATCGCCTGGGGCATAAGAGCGAATTCTTACGATCGCGGTGATCAAGTCATTGATTTTCTTGCCATCAATCTCTCGAATTACCGAACCATTTGGAATACCTACTTTGGCTGCCGCTTCGCCATCGACTACTCGAAGGATGCGAGCACCGGTTCCCGTGTAGTTGGTATCGAAATTAATACCGAGGAATGGTCTTGTTGATTTTCCGGTATCGATGATTTCATCGACAACGCGCTTTGCTTGATTAATAGGAATTGAGAAACCAAGACCAATTGAGCCAGCTGTTCCACCGCTACTTAATGAGGCTATTGCGGAATTGATTCCAACCAGTGCGCCCGTTGCGTCAACGAGTGGTCCACCAGAATTACCTGGGTTAATTGCAGCATCAGTTTGAATCGCATCGATAAATGATTCGGTTCCGGTGTTGCCTGTTGTGACCGGACGATTAAGTGCAGAAACAATTCCACTGGTTACGGTTCCGGATAATCCAAGTGGAGAACCAAAGGCAATGACTGGTTCGCCGATTGCAAGTGACTTTGAATTTCCTAATTTAATAGTTTTCAGGTTGCCACGATTAATTCTTAAAACTGCAATGTCATAAGCAATATCGCGACCAACTATGGATGCCGATTCCATATCGCCGTTATTTAATTCAACTTTTACTGTTCCGCCGGACATTGCATCATCAATAACGTGATTATTTGTGATGATAAAGCTGTTGTTGGCATTGGTGCGGTAAATAACGCCAGAGCCAGTTCCGCCACCAAAAGCTGTTGTTACTGAAATTGAAACAACGGAAGGAGAAACCGCGGCCGCGATAGTTTGAACATCAAAACCTGAGCCAACAATTTCCATAAGTGTTCTTGATTTAGTACAGCTGCCATCGGTACTGGCATAAATTGCCTTCGTCTTCTTATCAACACAAACTTTTGTAGGTGGAGTGTCTGGCGTAACTGCGACAGCAACTCCGCCGGCGACTATTGCGCCTGTGACAAAACCGATCATTACTTTTGTGAAGGAAGATACAGATTTCATAGGGCTAGATTTACATTCTTTCCTGAGAGATTTATTAACGGAAATTCAACTCACTCTGAGTAAACTTCGCAAATCATGGATCAGCGCCTCAAGATAGCTCGCATTGGAGTCACGCTCGCTTTTATTGTGAATGGTTTCACTGCGGGTTCCTTTGTGGCACGTATCCCAGATTTCAAACGAATCTTGGCAGTCAGCGATGGCACTTTGGGCCTCTCCTTATTATTCGTATCGATTGGCGTATTCCTTGCTCTAAGACCGGCCGGCAGGAATAGCGCGAAGTTCGGAAGCAGTCCAGTGATGTTCTGGTCAACGTTGGCGATTGCGGCTTCACTTCCAATAGTTGGCTGGTTGCCTTCCTTGCAATTCACTTGGTTTGCGTTATTTATTTTTGGTTTCACACTTGCTACGCAAGATGTTTCTATGAATGCACATGCTGTTTTCATTGAGCAACGCGCTGGCCGCAGATTGATGAGCACATTTCATGCGATGTTTTCTGTCGGAACATTTCTTGGTGGAATCTTTGGTGGATTGTTATCGCAACTAGAAGTCACACCATT
>CAYRXG010000146.1:0-1976 GCA_964428285.1 uncultured Clavibacter sp. | reverse complement strand
GCGGAAATTACGGTCGGTCATGCTGCACCACCAATTCCTAGTTCGCGCTCGCGAACGATTGTGTAGATGCGAGCGATCTCTTTACGTACCGCTGTTAAGCGACCATGGCTTTCAAGTTGGCCAGTAGCTGCTTGGAAGCGGAGATTAAAGAGCTCTTCTTTTAGCTCTCGTAAATTGATTTGTAGCTCCTCGGTTGTCTTACCGCGGAAATCATCTGCGCTAGTTATCTTTGACATTATGCCTCCTCACGTAGAACAAGACGTGACTTAACTGGAAGCTTGTGTGATGCACGGGAAAGAGCAGCGGTTGCTGTCTCTAGCGTTACACCTGAGATCTCAAATAGAACTCGGCCAGGCTTGACGTTAGCAATCCAGAATTCTGGTGAACCTTTACCGGAACCCATACGAGTTTCAGCAGGCTTCTTTGTTAGTGGACGATCTGGATAAATATTGATCCAAACTTTTCCACCACGCTTGATATAACGAGTCATTGCGATACGAGCGGCTTCGATCTGACGGTTGGTTACATAACCACCTTCAGTTGCTTGTAAGCCGAAGTCACCGAATGCAACCGCTGTACCACCCTTGGATTTTCCAGAACGGGATGGACGATGTTGCTTACGGAACTTAACGCGACGTGGAATTAACATTACGCCTCGCCTCCTTCGCTCTTAATTTCAGTTGCGACTTCTGGTGCAGCCTGCGGTGCAGATTGCGCGGCGCGCTCTCCGACAGATGAAGTTGTTACTTCACCGCGAGGTGCACGTGGTGCGCGACGTGGCTTCTCTGACTTTCCTGCCTTTGCAGCAGCAAGTGCAGCAGCTTCACGTTCTGCGCGAGATTCAATTACTTCACCTTTATAAATCCATACCTTTACGCCGATACGTCCAAATGTTGTATGTGCTTCATGGAAGCCATAATCAATATTTGCACGGAGCGTATGAAGTGGAACTCGTCCTTCACGATAGAACTCAGAGCGTGACATTTCAGCGCCGCCAAGTCGACCACCGCATTGAACGCGGATACCAAGTGCGCCAGCTCTAAGTGCTGTCTGCATTGATTTACGCATCGCACGTCGGAAAGAAACACGAGCTGCAAGTTGTTCTGCAACACCTTGCGCAACAAGTTGGGCATCAGTTTCAGCATTCTTTACTTCCAAGATATTTAGCTGAACTTGCTTACCAGTCATCTTCTCTAGATCAAGACGTAGTCGATCTGCTTCGGTGCCGCGGCGACCGATAACAATTCCTGGTCGTGCAGTGTGAAGATCGATACGAACGCGATCGCGGGTACGTTCGATTTCAATTCGAGATACGCCAGCGCGCTCCATCTTCTTCTCCATAAGACGACGGATTTCGACATCTTCTTTTACATAATCCTTATATAACTTCTCGGCATACCAACGTGATTTAAATTCAGTGGTAATACCAAGGCGGAAGCCATGTGGATTTATTTTTTGACCCATTTAGTTGGCCTCCTTCTTAGCTGCTGCTTTCTTTGCAGGAGCTTTCTTTGTCGCTGCCTTCTTTGTTGCTGCTTTCTTTGCAGGAGCTTTCTTTGCTTCTGCACCTTCAGTAGCAACGCTTGAATCTGGAGCAGCATCAGCTGCAGCTTTTGCAAGCTTGCGTTGTGCTTCTTTTGAAATCGGGCGATAGTTCTTATCGTCAGAGAGAGTTACGGAAATCTGTGAAGAACGCTTCAAGATTTCATAACCGCGACCTTGAGCACGTGGGCGATAACGCTTCATTGTGAAACCTTCATCAACAAGCGCCTCTGTTACCCAAAGTTCTGATGCATCGCGAATTGCTGGGTTCTTCTGCTTTGCATTTGCAACTGCAGAGTTAAGAAGTGTGTAAACCTCTTGTGAAACCGCAAGCTGGCGTGAGAACTTTGCGATACGAATCGCTTCATCTGCGCGCTGGCCGCGAATCATATTTACAACACGTCGCGCCTTCTGTGGCGTTACGCGAATATTGC
>CAYRXG010000145.1:0-1978 GCA_964428285.1 uncultured Clavibacter sp. | reverse complement strand
CAAATTTCTTACAATTACAAGAAGAACTTGCCACAACTGAGAATAAAGTTTCATTTTCTCGCCAGTTCTATAACGAGACAGTTCGTACATTAAATACAGCCGTAAAGACAATTCCAACCAGCTTCTTTGTTGGACTTGCAAAGGTCGGAGCACGCGAGTTCTATGAAGTTGATGATCCAGCTGCTCGAAACGCTCCAAACGTTAAGTTCTAATGGCTAACTTCCGCGCACTGCAGGCGGCAAATAAACGAAAGACTTTTGGCCTCCTCTTTTTTATGGGGTTACTTGTCTGGTTAATTGCATATGTTGCGATCTCAAGCTTTGGCGGCACCGGTGCCGGCGTAATTCCCCTTGCTGTTGGAATTTCCTTAATTAGCGTCTGGGGTTCTTATTACGCATCAGATAAATTAGTTTTAAAGATGACTCGCGCAAGAATTATTCAAGAGAGCGACAATCCAAAATTATTTAACTTAGTAAACGAAGTATGTATTGCTTCTGGTTTACCAATGCCGAAAGTTGCCATTGTTGAAGATCCTGCGCCAAATGCTTTTGCTACTGGACGTGACCCTAACCATGCGTTGATTGCATTTACTACTGGATTACTTGATGTCATGGATCGAGATGAATTACAAGGTGTAGTTGCGCATGAGATGTCACATGTGGCTAATCGAGATACTTTGGTTTCAGCAATCGCGGCAACAACTGCCGGAATTGTTGCTTTGATTTCCGATATCTTGATGCGAATGCTCTGGTTTGGCGGCGGTAGAAATCGCGACCATAACGGCAATCAGATGCCAATTTTTCTAGCAATCATCCCGTTAATTTTGGCACCACTTGCCGCAACACTTTTAAAAGCGGCAATTTCTAGAAAACGTGAAGCCCTCGCTGATGCGACCGCGGTTTCGTTTACAAGAAATCCAGCGGGACTTCGCGCAGCACTTGAAGTTTTAGCTCGTGATAACACGGTAGTCCAGGCACGATCTAGCGCAGTTGCCCATATGTATATCGAATCACCTCTAGATGCATCAGCCGCATCAAAACTTTTTGCTACTCATCCACCAATTCAAGAACGAATTGAAACGTTAAGAAGAATGGAAGCAAACCCTAGCCAGTAATTAATCTGAAACCGTTAATAGCAATAATTCCGATTGCAACGGCAATTCCCAATGGTCTACGTGGTACGACCGAAACTAATTTTGCTGCAAATGGCGCCATAATCATTCCGCCAAGCGCTAAACCACCAACAGCTCCCCAATCAATATCAATTCGCGCAATATTTACTAAAAATCCAATACTGGCGCAGACTGCAACAATAAATTCTGAAGCGCTTACTGTTCCAATAATTTTTCTTGGCTCATGTTCGGTTGTAGCCAAGAGAGTTGGCGTAACGATTGGTCCCCATCCGCCACCACCAGAAGCATCAACGAAACCACCGGTTGCGCCGAGAAATGTTAGGTAGCGAGGATTATTTATTTCTGTGAGATTTGCTTTGATATTAGTTTGAAAAACATTTCGATAAAGAAGTACAAAGCCAAGCAATAACAAAATTGTGGAGATAAAAATTTTGCCACCGGATAAATCAATTGAGGCTAAGAAAGTTGCACCAACGAAAGCTCCGATTCCTCCAGGTATTGCTAATTTCTTTAGAATTTCATAATCAACATTGTCGCGATGCCAATGTGAGACTCCGGAGGCAAGAGTTGTTCCAATTTCAGCGGCATGAACTGCGGCCGAAGCCACAGCGGCAGAAGTTCCTAAAGTTAGAAGAAGAGTTGAACTAGTAAGACCAAATCCCATTCCAAGAGTGCCATCGATTAATTGGGCGATGGAGCCAGCGAGTGCGAAGAAGAGCCAATTCACAGAATTTCTTTGATCAACTTCTCAACGTTGATCGAAATTTCCTCCGTTCCATCCAGCACTAATTCTGCGCTAGTTGGTGGCTCATAATCCTGACCGACTCCTGTGAGATTAGGCAAGGC
>CAYRXG010000144.1:0-1981 GCA_964428285.1 uncultured Clavibacter sp. | reverse complement strand
TGATTGCCGTATCAACCAGCTTCTTATTTCCAACTGCATAGTGATACCAGACTCGCTCGCCATCTGAGGGATCTTTGCCTTCTTCCAGTTGGCCATCGAAATATTCCTTACCGCCAACTACCGCGGGAATCTCCCAGTCTTTTACATTCTTAAAGCGTTTAAGTGATTTGTGAAGTTCGGAGAGGAACTTTGGATCGGTTGGGTCTGCTTCGCTGTGATTTGAGAATCCACTTTCAACTTTCTGAGTGGTTGGAATATGACGAAGTGATTTAGTACTTATTGTGTGACGTTCGTCGAGAGATCTACGGAATCTGCTCTCCTGATCTTCAAATACTTTTTGATTCTCTCCAATTTCAAAAGCGGCACGGAGATAGTTCTCTGGTGAAGTATTTTCATCCAATCTTCGCACGAGATAGGCAACGGCTGCGGCGAAATCATTTGGTTTTGTAACAGGCGCATAGAGAAGTACTGGATGTCCTGATTTGGTGAGTGATAGCGCTTCGGCATTTGCCATTCCTTCAAGCATCTCAACATCCATTTGATCCAAAACTCCGCGCTCTTTGGCAACTGCAAGCGCCCAAGAAAGATGGAAAAGATTGTGTGAAGCGATGCCGATTCGCACCGCTTTGGCATTCTCTTTTCGAAGTGCGATGTCGACAAGGCGTAAATATGAAGAATCAACATCTGCCTTGCTTCTATATGGTGCTGGAGACCAACCATGCATTTCAGCTTCGGCATGTTCCATCGCAAGATTTGCACCTTTAACGATTCGGATTTTTATATGAGATTTTGTTTTTGCATATCGCTCTTTGGACCACTCGCATAAATCAAGGAATACTTCGTGAGATTCGGGTAAGTAAGCCTGCAGAACAATTCCAGCATTAGTCTTAGAAAACTCTGGCTCATCGAGAACTGATTTAAAGGTAGCCACCGTCATGGCAAGATCTCGGTATTCCTCCATATCAAGATTTATAAAGACATTATTAGATTCGGCCTCGCGGTAAAGCTCGCGAAGTCTTTCGGTAGCTCGTTTTTGTGATCCGGCAACATCAACCGTAAGTAATTGAGCGACAATTGCGGAGAGCTTTACTGAGATATATCCAACTTCTGGCCGGCGGATCATTTCAACGATTGATTGGAATCTATCTTCGGCCTCTTGATGACCGAGGACCGCTTCTCCAATCACATTGATGTTTAGCGCAACCCCGCTGGCACTTCGTCTCTTAACGTGTTTGCTCAACTTCTCAGTTCGCGAATCGAGTATTAAATCTTTCGAATAAGAGCGAACCCGCCAGTGAACAATTTTGACAATGAATCTTGGAAGAATTGGCGAAAGCAAAGCTATAAAGCGAATTCCAAGGGAATTAATAAATCCAAATCCTCGAATCGATGCTTTTGCGGCAGCGCGACGCAGCAACCGAGTTGCAGCTCTTGGCGAATTGATTCGCATTACTTCATCGGTAAGTGTGATGGTGGCTTCAATGGCGCCACTATCCTTAAATAATCTTGCAATCCGCCTGCGATTAGATTTTTCGCCAAATTTTCGCAACTTAGCAGCGCGTGCAATTAACTCTTTTGCATTCTTAACTGAAGTTTCGGAGAGATGATCTATCGACATATCAGTCTCAATCATTCTTTAAACCTTCCACTGGAGTTGCGGCGATTGCGAGTGCGCCAGTTGCAACTGCGACCACGCCAAGGATAGTTCCCCAAACGAGTCGGCCACCTTCAATCATGTAGTAAGCAACACCGAGGGCAATTAGGTTTGCCATAACAATTGCACCACGGCCATATCTCTTGGAATGCACCATGCCTCGCCCGGCAAAATACAGGCCGGCACCTCCGACTAATAGAAATAGTATTTCGGCAATCATCGCATCGAGTTCGGTCAGTTCAGATGTAGCACTCCTAATAAAAAGGTAGATCGCTAGGAGAATTAAGAAAAGCGCTTCAAGATTTACAAGTAGTGCTGCAACGCGAC
>CAYRXG010000143.1:0-2013 GCA_964428285.1 uncultured Clavibacter sp. | reverse complement strand
TTGCACCGTAACCGATGACATTTCCTGCGATGACATTCTCTTCAGATTTGAAGGTTGCCTTCTCATCTGGGCGAACAACAACGCGTCCACCAGAGATGCCCTTGCCGACATAGTCGTTGGCATCGCCGTAGAGACGAAGTGCAAGACCTTGAGGAATGAATGCTCCAAGTGACTGACCTGCTGAGCCATGAAGTGTCACATCAATTGTCGATGCTGGAAGTCCTTCTGCGCCATAGCGACGAGTTATCTCTGCACCCAACATTGTTCCGACGGTACGGTTGACGTTGCGTACTGGCATATCGATGCGGACAGGCTCTTTACTTTCTAGTGCAGCCTTCGATAGTTCAATCAACTTATTGTCGAGCGCCGCAGCGAGACCGTGATCCTGCTTAGTTGTGTTGTAGAGAGGTGAATCAACATCTGGACGAACGAGAAGTGGCGAAAGATCGAGCCCGCTCGCCTTCCAGTGATCGACAGCTGCGCGAGTATCGAGGTACTCCACATGACCAATCGCCTCTTGAAGTGTCTTGAAGCCAAGGGAGGCAAGAATTTCACGAACTTCTTCTGCAATATATTCAAAGAAGGTTTCTACAAACTCAGGCTTACCTGAGAAGCGCTTACGAAGTTCCGGGTTCTGTGTTGCAACACCAACTGGACATGTATCCAAGTGGCAGACGCGCATCATGATGCAGCCAGAGACCACAAGTGGCGCTGTTGCAAAACCATATTCTTCGGCGCCAAGGAGGGCCGCAATTACAACATCGCGACCTGTCTTGAGTTGACCATCTGCCTGAACAACGATGCGATCACGCAAGTTGTTAAGAAGTAATGTCTGTTGCGTCTCTGCAAGTCCGAGCTCCCATGGAGCACCTGCATGTTTCAGAGATGTAAGGGGTGATGCACCTGTGCCGCCATCGTGGCCAGAAATCAGGACTACATCAGCGTGCGCCTTTGAGACACCTGCAGCAACTGTTCCAACGCCTACTTCTGCAACGAGCTTTACGTGCACGCGTGCATCTTTATTGGCGTTCTTAAGATCGTGAATCAACTGTGCAAGATCTTCAATTGAGTAAATATCGTGGTGAGGTGGTGGCGAAATCAAACCGACACCAGGAGTTGAGTAACGAGCTTTTGCAACCCATGGATAGACCTTGTAACCGGGAAGCTGTCCGCCTTCACCTGGCTTTGCACCCTGTGCAATCTTGATCTGAATATCAGTTGCATTGATGAGGTAATTACTTGTGACACCGAAGCGACCAGATGCAACCTGCTTGATTGCACTCTTCTTTGAATCACCATTTGCCATCGGGATAAAGCGAGCTGGATCTTCTCCACCTTCACCTGTATTTGATTTAGCGCCGAGGCGATTCATGGCAATTGCCAGAGTCTCGTGAACTTCTTGTGAGACTGAGCCGTAAGACATCGCACCTGTTGAGAATCTCTTTACAATCTCTGAAATTGGTTCGACTTCATCGATTGAAATAGGTGCTCGCTGGCCTTCCTTAAACTGGAATAAACCGCGCAGAGTCATCAGAGTCTTGCTCTGATCATTGACCTTATCTGTGTAGCGCTTAAAGATGTCATAGCGCTTATTACGAGTTGAGTGTTGAAGCGCAAAGACTGTCTCTGGATTGAAGAGGTGTGGCTCTCCATCGCGACGCCATTGGTACTCGCCACCAACGGCAAGGCGCTTAGCGCCAGGAATTTCTCCGCCTACTGGGTATGCGAAGTGATGGCGCTTGATGGTTTCTTCAGCAATAACATCGAGATCAACTCCACCAAGTCGAGAAGTTGTGCCAACAAAGAATTCATCGACAACAACTTGAGCAAGACCGATTGCTTCAAAGACCTGTGCGCCTGTGTAGGAAGCGATCGTTGAGATACCCATCTTCGACATAACTTTAAGAACACCCTTACCGAGCGCCTTAATGACGTTGCGGACAGCCTTCTCTGGTGTAATTCCAGTGATGATGCCTTGATTTACTAAGTCTTCAGCTGTCTCCATAACGAGAT
>CAYRXG010000142.1:0-2035 GCA_964428285.1 uncultured Clavibacter sp. | reverse complement strand
GAGACTTTCTTATTTTCTGGATAGAGATCTATTAGCTCATCAGTGATTCGCTCAACTAATCCATCGACTTGGCCCGCAAAACCATAAATAGTTCCTGATTGCAAAGCTTCCACTGTGTTCTTTCCAATTACGGAACGTGGTTTAACTAATTCCACTTTACGTAATTGTGCAGCTCGAGCTGCTAACGCTTCGACTGAAATTTCAATACCTGGTGCCAGTGCTCCGCCTAAGAACTCACCTTTTGGTGAAACCACATCAAGATTTGTCGAAGTACCAAAATCAACCACAATCGCAGCGCCATCTTCGCCATAAAGATGATGTGCTGCCAGAGTATTTACGATTCGGTCGGCACCAATTTCTTTAGGATTATCGACAAGTAATGGAACTCCAGTTTTAACACCAGGTTCAATAATTGTCGTGCGGATATCTTGAAAATATGAATTAACCATAGTGCGGGCTTCTCGTAATACCGAAGGCACGGTCGAACATATTGATAATCCAGAAACTGTGTAACCAGTAATTAATGATCGCCACTGGAGCCAGATTTCATCAGCAGTATCCCGCGCATCGGTTTTTACCCGCCAGCTATCAACTAATTCATCTTCATGGAAGATTCCAAGAACGGTATTTGTATTACCGATATCGACTGTAAGTAACATTAAAAGTCCAATCCAATATCTAATATCGGAGCCGAATGTGTTAGAGCTCCAATAGCCAAATAGTCCACACCGGTTTCGGCATAGCTTCGAACATTAGTTAGCGCCAGTCCGCCTGATGATTCCAACAATGTCTTGGTGTTCTTCGTTAATTCAACAGCTGCTTTCGTCATCTCGATACTCATATTGTCTAAAAGAACAATCTCGGGATTACTTTGTAACGCTTCTTTTAACTGTTCCAAAGAATCTACTTCAACTTCAACTGGCATTCCTGGAAATGTGTTACGGACTTTGACAATTGCTTCGGTAATCGAACCAGCTGCTGCAATGTGATTATCTTTAATGATCGCGCCATCAGAGAGATTCATCCGATGGTTTTCACCGCCACCCATCCGTACCGCAAATTTTTCTAATTGGCGCAGACCGGGCGTTGTCTTTCTAGTATCCCGAATTACTGCACCAGTTCCTGCTATCTCATCTACCCACTTCTTAGTTAGTGTCGCAATACCGGATAAGTGGCTAATGAAATTTAGCGCGATCCGCTCGCTGCGCAAGATATTGCGAGTGTTTCCAGTTACTTCAAGAATAGTTTCGCCAGCATCAACAACATCGCCACATTTCTTAAAGTATTTGATCTGATTTAATCCAACATTTTCAAAAACTGCACCCGCCAAATACACACCAGCAACTACACCGCCTTTGCGGGCGCGCATCCGGGCCGTAGAAACTTGGGATTCTGCGATGGTTGCGATTGTTGTCTTATCGTCACCATCTTTTATATCTTCGGCAAAAGCGCGAGCGATCAGATTTTCAATTTCGGAGATATCCAAGCGCTGGGCTTCTAATTCATTTACTAGTGAGGCTGAGATCATCAAACACCCCCTCAAAAGTGGTGTGCCAATTGCCGATTTCATCTAAAGATTGATGAATTCGTTTGCGCCAGTTATCTGAACTCTCTGGGAAATCATCCCGAGTATGTGAACCTCGTGATTCAGTCCGCTCAAGTGCGGAGCGAGTTATCGCAGTTGCTAAGAGGTATAAATTTGTAGTCTCCCAGGCATCAACATTTGCATAAATTGTGGTGGCTGCTTTCAACTTATTTAAGGTCTCAAGAGTTTTGCTAAGTGACTCTTTAGTTCGAACGACTGCAGCACCTGCTGACATGGCGCGTTGTAACTCACCGCGCACCGAAGGTGAAATCAGAATCTCAGTTGGATCTGGGGTGATTGCTTTCTCAGCAGCCGGTAAGTTCTTTGCAATATCTTCAGCAATTCGTGCGCCAAAGACCAAACCTTCTAATAATGAATTTGAAGCTAAGCGATTGGCGCCATGCGCTCCGGTGCAAGCTGTTTCGCCTACTGCATAAAGGCCCGCTACTG
>CAYRXG010000141.1:0-2094 GCA_964428285.1 uncultured Clavibacter sp. | reverse complement strand
CCAAGAAAATTAATGCCCCGGCGCATAATTTCTATGCTTATGAAGTATCTCTCGCACTTGGTCTTGGTGACGAAGGGGCTGTCCGCGCCGGTCTAGCGCCTTATTCAACGAGGGACGACGTCGAGCGGTTAGTTCAAGCGCTCCGTGAATTTCTAAAGTAAGGGAGAAAAATGGCACGTACTTATGTAATAACTGGAACAGGGTCTGGAATTGGTCTTGCTACAAAAAATAAGCTTGTAGCGCTCGGTAATAAAGTAGTTGGTGTAGATATTAAAAACGCTGAAGTTATTGCAGACTTAAGCACGCCAGAGGGCAGAAAAGAAGCGGCTAATAAGGCAATCGATATGGCTGGCGGTAATGTAGATGCAGTAATTGCGAATGCAGGTTCTGCCCTACCGACTGCCACAACTGTTTCCATTAACTTCTTTGGTGCCACTGAATTTATTTCTGCCATGAATTCATCTCTTGCTAAAAGCAAATCACCTCGTGTTGCAATTACAAGTTCAATGGCATCTTTGATGCCAAACGATAAAGAACTAGTAGATTTAATGCTGGCAGGCGATGAAAGTAAGGCAGTTGCACGCGCTCAAGAACTTGTGAATCAAGGCGGCGGAGTTGAAGGCCTGATATACGGATCCACAAAGCGCGCTCTAAGCCGTTGGCTACGCCGCGAGTGCATTAAAGACTCATGGGCAAAATCTGGAATTCCAATTAATGCAGTTGGCCCGGGAATTGTAAAGACTCCAATGGTTGCAGAGATGATTGCGACCCAAGAAGGCAGAGATGGCCTAGCAAAGGTAGTTCCAATGCCGCTAAATGGCTACCTCGAACCAGAGAATGTCGCAGACTTATTAATTTGGCTAACCAGCGAAGCTAATTCGCACGTTACCGGTCAGACAATTTACATAGACGGCGGTTCCGATGCCGTAATTCGCGGTGATGACATTTGGAAATAGCTAATAATCTAGAGAAATCTAGATATGAAATCTTTATTGACGGCAAGTTGGCAGGTTTTGCTGATTACAAGATCTTAGGTGAAACCGTTAAATTCCCGCATACTGAAGTTGATCCAGCATTCGGCGGCAGGGGTGTTGGTAGTTCCTTAGTTGAATTCGCTCTCGATGATGTTAAAAAACAACACAAGCTTGTTGCACCTATCTGTCCCTTTGTTGCTAAAGCAATCTCGAAAAAACCTGACCAATATTTGGAATTAGTTCCTGAAACAGAGCGCGCCAAGTACGGAATTGCTTAAGCAGATACCGCAGAACGACCTGCTTCTAAGCGAGCTACGGGTACTCGGAAAGGCGAACAGGAAACATAATCCAGTCCAACTTCGTCAAAGAAATGAATAGATTCGGGATCTCCCCCATGCTCTCCACAAACCCCAAGATGCAACTTTGGATTTACGCTCTTTCCCCGCTCGACCGCAATCTTTACGAGTTCACCAACTCCAAATTGATCTATCGTTTCAAATGGCGAAATCGTAAAGACACCGAGTTCAAAGTATTTTGAGAAAAATTCGGCTTCAACGTCATCTCTCGAATAACCCCAGGTAGTTTGCGTTAAATCATTGGTTCCAAAGCTAAAGAAATCTGCAACTGCGCCGATTCGATTCGCGGTAAGTGCCGCGCGTGGCAATTCAATCATTGTGCCAATCTCAATTGGCAATTCAACCTTTCGTTCTATTTCGATTTTTCTAATAACTTCCTCAGCGGCAGTTCTTGTTAACTTTAACTCCATATGCGAACCAACCAGCGGAATCATGATTTCTACTTTTGGATTAGCTCCTGCTGCAATACGGTCTGCCATTGCCTCCGCGATCGCACGCACCTGTAGCTCGTATAAACCAGGTGACATAAGTCCAAGGCGAACTCCGCGCAGCCCCAGCATCGGATTTGATTCATGCATTTTCATGACAGCTTGTAGCAACTCTTCATTTTCTAAATCAACTTTATTCCTCTCATGGCCTAACGCTGACTTCACCTTTAACTCACCTAGATCAGGTAGGAATTCGTGCAAAGGCGGGTCTAAAAGTCGAATTGTTGTTACGTGACCATCCATTACAGTTAAAATCTTTGTGAAATCCTCTCGCTG
>CAYRXG010000140.1:0-2124 GCA_964428285.1 uncultured Clavibacter sp. | reverse complement strand
CCGGTGCGTGGGGCACGTGAATGCCTTTTGCGGCAAAAATTAGTGCGCCTCCTGCAATTAGAAGCGCCACAGAGATTGAAATCAAACCGGTGACTAAACCAACTGCTGCCGCCAAAGCGCTAAGTATCGGCAGGTAAATGGCCAGAAACAGATCTTCTATTACAAGGATGCTTATTGCGCGTTTGGTCGATATTAGCCCGCCAAAAGAGCCATCTCTGATCAACTGCGCAGCGATACCGGATGATGATACGTATGTAACGCCAGCAAGCACCAAAGCGCCGAGCCAACCCCAGCCTAGAACATAACCGACGAGCAGTCCTGGCGCCGCATTAACTATCAGATCGATTGCTCCGAGAGATCTTCGCTCTTTAACTGATGAGACAAGTTCACTTGCAGAATATTCAAGTCCAAGAAGTAGAAGCAAGAGAATCGCACCAAGTTGAGCACCAAGATTTAGAAAATCATCACTTAGATTTAAGGCGACAATTCCCCCATTCCCAAAAAATAAACCAGCTAGAAGAAATATTGGCACTGCAGAAAACCTTATTTTTGAAGCGATGAAGGCGGCTATTCCCAAAGCCACTAAAACAGAGCCAATCTCGCCGATTACAAGACCATCTTCTTTTGTTAATGCGGCAGAAAGTTCAATCATTGGCTGTTACGCCTTAGCGGCAGTAATTGCTTGTTCGATATGAATTCGAACGTGTTTACTCATCCGATCTAGGTAATCAATAACAGTTATCGATTCCCCATTTGGACGAATTCCAGTTCTCGATAATTGTTCAGGTGAAAGGTCATTGATTAACTCGATATTTCCTAAACGGAGCGAGCTAAAACTATCGAAAGAAACCTGGGGTGATCGATCAAGCTTTAGATTTGCAAAATCATCTTCATCAAAGTTTGCAAAATGATAATTTTCAGTTGTTAGCATCATGCGCAATCTAAGGGATAGGGCAATTTCGGAATCGGCAATATGAGCTAAACATTGCGAGGCCGTCCATCCGCCATCGGCTGGTTTAATATCAATAGATTTAGAGAAATCTTTAAGAAATGCTCTTACGTGCTCAATATCTTCAGATAATTCATCGATAATTCTTGTGGACATGACGAGAATCTACCCTAAGGGCGAGAAAACGTGCTTCCGATAGAATCAGCATATGAAATTTCTCGAGAGTGAATTAGGCGGTCCTTTTGATTTAGTATTTGGGCTACCTCTTCATCCCTTGGCTGTACATGCCGCCGTTGTCTTGGTTCCCCTGGTAGCACTCGCTGCGCTTGTCATGACTTACCTACCAAGCTTTTCCCGTCGCTATGGAAAATTCATTTTCGGTGTTGCGCTTGTGGCTCAAGCTTCGTTATTTGTTGCCAAGCAGAGTGGTGAATCTTTTCAAGAACGAGTTGGCGTAGAAGTTGATCGCCATGAAAGTTTTGGAACAACTGCAACATTTATTGCAATTCCGATGGTGATTCTCATTTATCTTCGATGGCGAATGGATAGAGAGGGCGCAAATATCGGGTCGGTTGCAATTAGAAGATTGGTCTCTGCACTGCTTGCGATTGCCGCCTTAGGAGCGATTGCCTATGTCTTTCTTGCCGGACATTCCGGAGCCGAACTTGTTTGGGGTTGGGTCAGTAAGTCTTAGCTTGAAAGCGGAATAGCAAAACACTGATAAGGGCACTAACTAGTGAACCGACAATAACCGCAGTTACCGCCAAATCTTGAATTGCTGCCTGCGTAAATGCCAGCTTTGCTATAAAAATTGCAACGGTAAAACCGATTCCTGCGGTACTACCCGTTGCAATTAGCGAGCGAGAATTATGTTCTGGCAACTCCGCCAATTTCGAGAGCACGGCAAGTTTTGAAGTTAGATAGATGCCAGCCGGTTTTCCTATAGCTAGGCCAAGAATTATTCCCCAAGCGATGGGTGACTTAAATGCGCTCTCAATAGATTCGCTAGAAAGTTTCACACCAGAGTTTGCAAAAGCAAAAATAGGGATCACAAGAAAACTTGAATAAGAATGGAATTGATGTTCCAATTTCTCAACCAAGGTATAAGTTCCATCTTCAATATCTTCGATGTTCTCCTGCATTTTTGTAGTGGGAGTGAGCAGACCCATGATTAC
>CAYRXG010000139.1:0-2160 GCA_964428285.1 uncultured Clavibacter sp. | reverse complement strand
AGTCTTCATCCTGTTGTTGCATACAGTATTCCCGCGACCGCTCTTCGAATCTCCAGTTATGTAGCAGCAAATACTCCAGTTTGGGGTGTGAAGGATTCTTCCTCTGAAATTCCATCCGCTGAGGACTTTTTACACAATAAGGTGAAAGTGTTAATTGGTTCTGACCGACTATTCGTTGACGCTCTGAAGCTAGGCGCATCAGGAGGGATCTGTGGATTTGCCAACCTCTTTCCAGATCGCATGGCAAGTGTGTTTCGAAATTTTGCTGGAGGAAAGGTTGAGGAGTCTGAATCAACTTTAAACTCAGTTTTAAATTTCACCTCTCATTTCTTGCGTCCTGAGTTTGGTTTTGCAGAGAGCATTGCTGCAGTTAAGGCTGTAGCTAATCTCCTAAACCCCATACATTTGGGAGAAATGCGCCTTCCATCGGCTAGTTACGAGATTCCTGAAAAAATTAAGTCCGACCTAATTCGACTGGCTAAGGCATAACTTTGTCTCAATTTGATGCGGGCGTGATTGGTTTAGGTGCAATCGGATTGCCCGTTGCCATAAATCTTTCAAAAGAATTTCGAATTCAAGGCTGGAATAGGTCTCACATTCAACTCACTGATTCAAATTCATCTGTGCACTTTGTGAGTGATCTTCGTGATTTGAACACAGCAACCTTCATTATGGCATTGTCAGATGAGCAAACCATTTTCCAAGTATTGGAAAATGGTTTGCTGGAGATACTGAAAACTGATGATTTGCTAATTATTTTGAGCACGATTTCACCAGATGCCATGCATGCCATTTTTGATCGCATCAAAGCTAATAATGCTCGAGTAATTGATGCTCCTGTCAGTGGTGGAGATATTGGTGCGCAACGAGGTGAGTTATCGGTCATGGTCTCTGGAGATCCGAGTGATTGCGCCCGAGCGGAGAGGTTTCTTAAAAAGACAGCTCGGACAATTAGAAATGTTGGATCGCTTGGAGCCGCACAAACTTTGAAGGCTTGTAATCAAATAATTGTAGGAGCTCACTTAGTTGCCCTAGCCGAAGGTCTGTCCCTCGCCCGCAGAAATGGGATTTCAGATCATGATTTTTATGATGTTATCTCGCAGGGTTTAGCCGGCTCTACCGCCTTAAATGTGAAATGGGAAAAGGTAGTGAGTGGAGATTTTTCTGGCGGTGGAAAATCTCAATATCAACTCAAGGATATGGGAATCGCCTTAGAGATAGCCCAGCAGGTTTCATTGAAATTGCCAATGGCAGAAGTTGTTGCTGAAATTTACAAGATACATTCTGAGCTTGGTAATTCTAATTTGGACCACTCATCTATAGTGCTTCAATATCTGGAGAAACATGAAAATTGATGGACAAAAACTCCAGAAATTCATAGTTAATGTCTTTATTCCTAACCACCATGTACCAAAAACTCGTTGGACAGCAGAGTCTTTATGGGATCTTTCCTTTATTCGTGTCGTTTTTCTTACAATTGGAATTGTTTTATTGGGTGTAGGAAGTTCATTTACCGTTCAATCCGATCTCGGCAATGCGCCTTGGACGGTGTTAGCGCAAGGTATTTCAATTCAGACAGGATTAACCCTAGGATTTTCATTCTTCTTGGTAAGCCTTGCAGTCCTTTTGCTCTGGATTCCGCTTTCTTTAAAACCTGGATATGGAACTATCGCAAACACTGTTTTCTTTGCCTTTGGATTACAAATTGGTATCGAATACATTCCTAAACCAGGTAATCAGATTGTGGCTTATCTCTTATTGGTTGCTGGTGTTTGGATTTCAGGAGCAGGAGGCGCTTTATATATAACGTGTGGACTCGGAACTGGCCCTCGTGATGGAATTATGCTGGGATTTCTAGGAAAATCTAAGTTGCCCATCACGATTGTGCGAGCACTCATTGAAATTTGCGTTCTAACTTTGGGCTTCTTTTTAGGGGGCCAGGTAGGTGTCGGCACCATCATCATTGCAATTTTAATTGGCCGTGCATTTTCTTTTTGGTTTAGTTTTTATGGAAAATTCCCGCCTAAAAATAGCGGGGTAGCTATCTAGCAAGTACACACATAAGCGCCTCAACGGTCAGCAATGGGGCTGCGTTGTGGCTCAGATTGGTGCGGGCATCCATGATGGCGTTGATCTTTTTGATGGTGGATTGTGGCTTGG
>CAYRXG010000138.1:0-2208 GCA_964428285.1 uncultured Clavibacter sp. | reverse complement strand
TATTGATAACGCCAGTCTCTGTCATTTCCAAGAACAAGTCATTACCCTCACGCGTTCGTTCTCCAACACCGGCGAACACTGATACACCACCGAAGTTTTCAGCTACGCGATAAATCATCTCTTGAATAAGAACGGTCTTACCAACACCTGCACCACCAAATAGTCCGATCTTTCCACCCTTTACATAAGGAGTTAAAAGATCAATAACTTTAATTCCGGTTTCGAACATCTCGGTCTTGGATTCGAGTTGATCAAAATCTGGAGCCGTACGATGAATTGGCCAACGTTCCTTAACCTGCAGGGATGAGGTTGGAACATCTAGAGATTCGCCTAGTGCATTAAATACGTGTCCTTTTGTTACATCTCCAACTGGAACAGAGATCGCAGCTCCGGAGTCACGAACTTCAACACCTCGGACCATGCCATCAGTTGGTTGCATGGAAATTGCGCGCACCATGTTGTCACCGATGTGTTGTGCAACTTCGAGGGTAAGAGTTCGTTTCTCACCGCCAATCTCAATATCAACTTGTAATGCGTTGTAGATCGCGGGCATCGAATCCGATGGGAATTCGATATCAACGACCGGTCCAATGACACGCGCTACGCGTCCGGTTGCTGTTTTAGTTGTCATCATTCGCTCCCTGCGTTTGCTGAAGACAGCGCATCTGCGCCGCCCACGATTTCACTTATTTCTTGCGTAATTTCGGCCTGTCGAGCCGCGTTTGCAAGTCTGGTCAACGACTTAATTAATTCATCAGCATTATCCGTTGCTGATTTCATCGCTCTACGTCGAGCCGCATGCTCTGAGGCTGCAGATTGCAGCAGAGCGTTGTAGACGCGAGATTCGATGTATTTAGGAAGAAGGGCGTTGAGAACTTCTCCGGCATTTGGTTCAAACTCATACATAGGAAGTAATCCTGCTGGTGCTGGCGCATCTGATTCGACAACTTCTAAAGGCAGCATTCGCTTATTTAACGCAATTTGAGTAACCATCGATTTGAATTCAGTAAAGACGATATGAAGTTCGTCGACCCCTTCGCTATCAACTGCTGCATCCTTTAGGAATGCATCAATAAGTTCTGCTGAAATCTCTTTGGCATTTGCATAAGTTGGCTTATCCGAAAAGCCAGTCCAAGAATTCTTTACTGGACGATTACGGAACTTGTAGTAGTTGACTGCTTTTCTCCCAACAACATATGTGAGCACAGAGAGACCGCGCTCTTTTAGAGTGACAATTAAGCCCTCTGCCTCTTTGATTGCATTTGTTGAATAGGCACCAGCCATACCGCGATCTGCAGTTACGATCAAAACTGCAGCACGTTTTGGCTCAGCAGATTCTGTTGTTAATGGGTGATTTGTATTTGAAAAACTCGCAACTGCGCTAACGGCACGAGTCAACTCATTTGCATAAGGAGTTGATGCCGAAACTCTCTGTTGCGCCTTGACGATACGTGAGGCGGAGATTAACTCCATGGCTCGCGTGATCTTCTTGGTCGACTTAACAGAGCGAATCCGTCGCCGATATATACGTAGTTGTGCGCCCATTTTTTACTTCTTGAACTTCGTAATCTGCTCGGATCCATCGCTGCCCTGAGCTTCCGCTCCGGCTTCATTTACAGGTTTTGCGACAGAAGAAACGAATTCGTTCTTAAATGAACCAATTGCGCTAGTTAGTTTGGCAACTGTGTCATCACTTAGTTCTTTAGTCTCTGCGATGACATCAAAGATTCCCTTATGAGAGCGAGCGACATAATCTAGGAATTCCGCTTCAAAACGGCGAATATCTTGAACCGCTACAGAATCTAATTGACCTGTTGTTCCTGCCCAGATTGAAACAACCATTCGCTCGAGAGCAAATGGTGTGTACTGAGCTTGCTTCAACAACTCAACCAGACGTGAACCGCGCTCTAGCTGCGCCTTTGATGCTGCATCTAAATCTGAACCGAATGCAGCAAATGCTTCAAGTTCGCGGAACTGCGCAAGATCCAAACGAAGACGTCCAGCAATTTTCTTCATCGCCTTAGTCTGCGCAGAACCACCTACACGCGATACTGAAATACCAACGTTAATTGCAGGACGTACGCCTGAGTTAAAGAGGTCAGTTTCCAAGAAGCACTGACCATCAGTAATAGAAATAACGTTTGTCGGAATAAAGGCAGAAACGTCATTACCTTTAGTCTCAATGATTGGAAGTCCGGTCATCGAACC
>CAYRXG010000137.1:0-2208 GCA_964428285.1 uncultured Clavibacter sp. | reverse complement strand
TCTTTGTTATCGCCTTGCGGAATAAAGCCCCACTTCATTCCCGTTGGGAAGCCTGCGCCACCACGACCACGTAAACCAGAATCCTTTACTAATTTAATTACATCATCAGGTGACATTGAAAGCGTTTTTTCTACTGCCTTATATCCACCATTGCGCTTATATCCGTCGATGGTAAATGAATCTTTCTGATCCCAGAATGCAGAAAGTACTGGCGTTAGTTTTGTCATTTACTTACCGCCCTTTGCAATCTTTAATCCCAACAAAGTTGCTTCACCAGCTTGAACGCCTTCGCCTGCTTTACCATCGTTAATTCCAGCAAGTAATTCAGAATTCTCTTTCCAGGTTGGTAATTTATTTGGACCACGAGTTGGTGCAGGTGGATTCCCGGCGCGACATGAATCAACTAAATCTTTTGCAGATTGGACTGTTTGATTATCGTAAAACTCCCAATTGACCATAACCACTGGTGCGTAATCACAAGCTGCATTACATTCAATATGTTCGACTGAGACTTTACCGTCACTAGTTACTTCATCATTATCTACGCCAAGGTGATCTTTGAGCGCATCAAATATTGCATCGCCGCCCATGACTGCACATAGAGTGTTGGTGCAAACACCTACGTGGTATTCGCCAACTGGCTTTCGCTTGTACTGCGTATAAAAGGTAGCAACCGCAGTTACTTCAGCAGTTTCTAGCGATAATTTATTAGCAATAACTTCAATTGACTCTGGGGTCACATAACCATCACGTGCTTGAGCAAGATGTAAAAGTGGCATGATCGCAGAACGTGAACGTGGATACTTCTTAATTATAGAATCGATCAATTGATCATCTTTATTTGTAAGTGGCATTAGCGATCAACATCTCCCATAACTGGATCGATTGAAGCAACTGCCGCAACTACATCCGCAATTAATGAACCTTCACACATCGCTGATGTTGATTGGAGATTGCTAAATGATGGAGTGCGGAAATGAACACGATAAGGACGAGTTCCACCATCAGAAACAATATGTGCACCGAGTTCGCCACGTGGTGATTCAACTGGGGCATAAACCTGTCCGGCTGGAACGCGGAATCCTTCAGTAACAATCTTGAAGTGATGAATTAGAGATTCCATTGAAGTTCCCATAATTTGTCGAATATGGTCAAGTGAATTTCCAAGTCCATCGCCACCGAGAGCGAGTTGCGCCGGCCATGCAATTTTCTTATCGGCAACCATTACTGGCGCACCTTCTAATTTTTCTAACTTATCGCAAGCTTGTTCAATAATGCGAAGTGACTGTTCTAGTTCTTGCATACGAATTAAAAAGCGACCATAAACATCACAGGTATCAGTTGTGATGACATCAAAGTTGTAATCCTCGTAACCACAATATGGTTGCGTCTTTCGCAAATCCCATGGCATACCAGTTGCGCGAAGGACTGGCCCGGTGACGCCAAGCGTTATGCAACCCGCTAGATCTAAATATCCAACATCTTTGGTGCGCTTCATCCAGATGGAATTTCCAACTAGGAGAGTTTCATTATCTTTAAAATTCTTACGAAGATCTTTTACTAATTCACGAATCTTTGGAATTGCATCGCTTGGTAGATCCTGCGCAACTCCACCTGGACGGATATACGCCATATTCATTCGTAATCCGGAGACCATTTCGAAGATATCTAGGACTCGTTCGCGCTCGCGGAATGCAAAGAACATCGGAGCCATCGCGCCTAGCTCTAGCGCACCGGTACCTAAAGCGACCATATGTGAGGAGATTCGATTTAGTTCCATCATCAGTACGCGAATTACCGTTGCACGCTCTGGAACTTGATCAGTGATGTTTAAAAGTTTTTCAACACCTAAGCAATATGTTGTCTCATTAAATAACGGTGACAAGTAATCCATACGAGTAACAAATGTGACGCCCTGTGTCCAAGTGCGATATTCCGTATTTTTTTCAATACCAGTATGTAAATAACCAATACCGCAACGAAGTTCGGTAATGGTCTCGCCTTCAAGTTCTAGAACTAATCGGAGCACGCCATGCGTTGATGGGTGCTGTGGTCCCATATTTACAACAACGCGTTCTTCCTTTGCGCTGCCAATATCGCGCGCGACATCATCCCAATCGCCACCGGTTACCGAATAGATACGACCTTCAGTCGTTTCACGTGATGATGCAAAAGTACTCATCGATATGACCTCCGCTCATCTGGCGC
>CAYRXG010000136.1:0-2212 GCA_964428285.1 uncultured Clavibacter sp. | reverse complement strand
GAACAAGTAATTGACACTCTTCTTAAATATTCAAGATATGCCGTTCCAAATGCGCTGCTACTTGATGTTGCAGAAACGATGGGGCGTTATGGTCGTCTCCGACTTGAATCCCATCCAGTTCACGGACTCATTCTGATTTCAAATGATGTTGCTGTCTTACAAGAAGTAATCCGTGCCAAGAAAGTTGCACCGCTGCTTGGCGCAAGAATTGATGATGAAACCATCACCGTTCACCCAAGCCAACGTGGTCATCTAAAGCAAGCGCTACTTCGCCTTGGTTGGCCAGCAGAAGATTTCGCGGGTTACGTCGATGGTCAATCACATCCCATCACTCTTGCCGAAGATGGTTGGAAACTTCGCGATTATCAAAAACTTGCTGCAGAAGGTTTCTGGCATGGAGGTTCTGGTGTTGTAGTTCTTCCTTGTGGCGCCGGAAAAACTTTAGTTGGCGCTGCTGCAATGGCACATGCTCAAGCCACAACTTTGATTCTCGTTACTAACACCGTTGCCGCACGCCAATGGCGCGATGAATTACTCCGTCGTACCTCTCTTAATGAAGATGAGATTGGCGAATACTCCGGATCTAAAAAAGAAATCCGACCTGTAACGATTGCCACTTATCAAGTGATGACTACCCGTAAACAAGGCACTTACGCCCATCTAGATCTATTTGATTCCCATGATTGGGGATTAATCATTTATGACGAGGTACACCTGCTTCCTGCGCCAATCTTCCGCTTTACCGCAGATATTCAATCCCGCCGTCGCCTTGGACTTACCGCAACATTAGTTCGTGAAGATGGCATGGAAGGTGAAGTCTTTTCACTTATTGGTCCAAAGCGTTTCGACGTCCCATGGAAAGAGATTGAAGCGCAGGGATATATCGCACCAGCAGATTGTGTTGAAGTCCGTGTAACTCTGACCGATCACGAGCGCCTCACTTATGCCACAGCCGAACAAGAAGATAAATATCGCTCTTGTTCCACAACTGCCACAAAGAAAAATGTGGTTCTAGCGCTCGCTAAAAAACATGCAGAAGATCAGACTTTGATAATCGGCCAATACATCAATCAGATTGATGAAATTTCTGCTGAATTAAATGTGCCAATCGTAAAAGGCGATACTCCAATTAAAGAACGCGAAGAGCTCTTTGCAAAGTTCCGAACCGGCGATCTTAAATGTCTAGTTGTTTCAAAAGTTGCTAACTTCTCTATTGATTTACCAGAAGCATCAATCGCCATCCAGGTCTCTGGAACCTTCGGCTCTCGCCAAGAAGAGGCCCAGCGCCTTGGACGCATTTTGCGTCCTAAAGCAGATGGTCGCACCGCACGTTTCTATTCTGTTGTTGCGCGCGACACCATCGATCAAGATTTTGCACAGAACCGCCAGCGATTCTTGGCTGAACAAGGTTATTCCTACCGAATTATCGATGCTGACGAAGTTTTAAGAGCTTAAAAGATATTAATTGCTCTGCAAGTTTGCATAAATTGTCTTTGCCAAAATTGGTACTGCGATATTCCATTCGAATTGAAATAGATTGTTAAAGGATTGATCGAAAGATAAACCTTTGCCCATCTCTGCATACATATCCAGCATGATCTCCGGACCCTTTAAAGCAACTAAGGCCTCAATAACCCAACTTCCTAGACTGTAATTGAGCCATCTCTCAAATTTCTCTTTAACCAGTTCGCCATTGGAAGTAAATAGAAATTCGGCAATATCTTCTTCAGTTAACTTCAAACAAGAATACTGGCAATCAAGACGTAAATAATCTTTATAGGTTTCAAAATTCTTGTAATTAATTGCAGCGTTTTGAATCCATTCAGCACTTCCTTCTCGGAACCAAGCGTGGGGCCAAACATTTGATTTCCCCATAATCGGGATTCTCTGTAATGCATGAAAATATTCGTGAGCTTCTAACATGCCTGAGTAAAAACGCATCTTCCCAGTTGCATCATTAGGTGCGTCGGTATTTCTAACGCCTTGCAAAATTAAGCTAATTTTGTTGGAGAAAACAGTTTGCTGTTTTGCACCTTCACAGTCTTTTCTTTGTGCGTTGCAATTACTTGAAACCAGTTTCCCGCCTTCGTTTCTGTCGAGATCTTGATAATCCTGAACTGACAGTTTTTCGCGAACCAATGCCTCTGCCCAATCTAAATCGATAAATTTATACCGTATTATCAAAGTTTTCTCTGGTTCTGCGTGATTTGGG
>CAYRXG010000135.1:0-2266 GCA_964428285.1 uncultured Clavibacter sp. | reverse complement strand
GAGAGCCCAGATTCAGAACCAATTGAAAAAATAGTTCGAGTAAATCAGCCGTTGACATTTGGTGACACCAGAGTTTATTTACAGGCTAATGGTTATTCCCCACTAGTAACAGTCAGGGATAAAAGCGGTGAAGTGAAATTTGAAGGACCAGTTCCATTTCTGCCGCAAGATGCAAATTTATCTTCGATTGGTGCAATTAAAGTTCCGGATATGTCACCGCAGATTGGTTTTGTTGCTTCATTCTTACCGACCGCCGCACGTGATGAAATCCGCGGTGGCTATTCATCATTTCCTGAATTATTAGATCCAAGATTATTAATTTCGGTATGGCAAGGTGATTTAAAAATGGATAGCGGTGTGCCGCAATCGGTCTATCGAATTGATACTGAAGATATGGAACGAATTGGCCTTAAAGGATTGGCCATTGGCGAGAGTTATTCATTTGAGGTGGGGTCAATCACATTTAATGGCGTTGTTCCGTGGGTAAATCTCCAAGTTGTTAAAGATCCAGGTAAGCGCTGGGCGCTATTTGGAAGTATCTTTGCCATCGCAGGGCTACTTGCTTCGCTATTTATTAGACAACGTCGAATTTATATCCGAAGCAATGGAAAGAAGATTGAAGTAGCTGGGTTAGCGTTAAATCGTTTGCCTGGCTTAGAAGATGAGATTAGAAAGTTGGTGGAAAATGACCAAAAGTGATTGGGCATATGTATCCAATGATCTAATTTATGTCTCACTTTTCACTTTTGCCGTGGCTTTCTTCCTATATACATTTGCGACTGCTTTTGCGGTAAGAACTAATGGCATGGATCGCAGCTCCACAATTAAATCTGGACGAGTCGCAACTATCTTTTTCACAATAGGTACCGCTGCTCTAATTCTTGGCGTAATAACTCGTGGAGTATCAGCAGAACGCGTGCCTTGGGGAAATATGTACGAATTCTCAATTACTGGAGCCCTTACCTTTGCTATTGCATATCTAGTTCTCGGTCGTAAATATGATCTTCGTTGGCTTGGTCTACCAATCTCAATATTAATTCTTTTGATTCTTGGCACCGCAATTACCTTGTTATATCGACCAAGTGCACCGCTGGTTCCAGCGCTGCAATCAACTTGGTTAGTTGTCCATGTTGCTGCGGCAATTGTCTCAGGGGGCGTCTTCTTGCTTTCTAATACCGTTGCATCAACTTATCTCTGGCTAGATCGTATGGAACGCAAAGGTGAGCGAAGCGAATTTGCAAAACGTCTGCCATCACTTGAGATTTTGGATCAACTTTCATATCGACTTGTGGCATTTGTATTTCCACTCTGGACCTTTGCAATCATCGCTGGTGCAATTTGGGCCGAAGCTGCCTGGGGTCGTTACTGGGGATGGGATCCCAAAGAGACTTGGGCTTTTATTACTTGGATTCTTTACGCTGCTTACTTACATGCCAGAGTAACTGCTGGATGGAAAGGCAGAAAAGCAGCTTGGTTATCTTTACTTGCCGGTTCTACCTATTTATTTAATTATGTATATGTAAATATTTGGGGCACCGGCCGCCATACTTATTCTGGCTTATAACTTCTTTAAGAAATCTGGATTGTCATCTGGCGGAATAATCTTTTTATTTTTACGAGGACGACCCGGACCTTTTGGTCTGCCAGCAATAATCCAAGCAAGTGCACCGATTCCAGGAACAAAGATAATTATTACCAGCCATGCCCATTTAGGTAGTGCGCGGATAGAACTTTCTGGAGTTCGTGAGCAATCAATAATTGAAAAAATCGTAAGTGCAGTAGTAATGATGACCGCAATGACTGCTAAGCGAAGCATGGGATTATTTTATCTAGCCGCTATTAAAGAGGCGAGCGATAGCGCCAAACCGTAGATCATTTGAATTCGCCCAGTCTTTGCTAACAATTCGATGAGCGCGCCGCCGGAAGCGCCGGAACTTACCGCCTTGATCGAAGATCTGATTAACGGAGTTGCTGCTGTGGCAAGTAGAAAATATGGTGAAGCTGGCAGTAGCAAGGCTGCTATTAAAAGAGGAATTAAAAGAAGTACTTTGTAAAGATTTCGGCTCTGCTTATCGCCTAAACGGACTGCCAAAGTAATCTTTCCAGCAGCAGCATCTTTGGCAAGATCACGAAGGTTATTTACCACCAACAAGGCAGAAGCAAGAGAGCCCATTGCAATTGCAGCAAGGAATACTTCTAAAGATATTGAATTAACTTGCACATAATAAGTTCCAATAGTTGCAACCAGACCAAAGAAGATAAAGAC
>CAYRXG010000134.1:0-2301 GCA_964428285.1 uncultured Clavibacter sp. | reverse complement strand
ATTACGTGCCTCTTCGCAGAAGCGATTGAAGAATTCAGTCTCCTTATTCACTATCAAAGGGTAGAAGATATGTTTAGCGCGAGCCGGAAGGCACGAGTTAAGCAACTCAGGTAAATTCGCGCGGTGGGTTCAATACTGGCGTTATTTTCAAGTTTACTCTGGGGAACTGCTGATTATTTGGCAGGAAATCTCTCGAAAAGATATCGAGCAATTGCTGTTACTGGAGTTTCGCAATTCTTTGGACTGATTTTTGGCATAACAGCATTAGTCATCGGCACCTTTTTCGGTCACGAATTGATCTCGCCAAATTTAGATTTTGATGGATATTTCATTCCAGGTCTTTTGGCAGGCGTAAGTGGATTCATTGGCTTATTGGCTTTTTACACAGGACTTGCTACCGGTCGGATGGGAGTTGTCAGTCCAATTAGTTCTTTATCGGTGCTAATTCCATTAAGCGTTGCATACCTTGATGGTGAGCGACCTACTTTTGCGCAAGTTATTGGAATAAGCATTGCGCTTCTCGGAGCTTTTCTTGCAAGTGGTCCAGAAATCAAAGGTGGACTTCCGATCAAGCCGATTATCTTCGCCGTAATTGCTGCATTCGGATTTGGTGGCGCTTTGACCTTCATAGCAATTGGAGCGCGCGTAGATTCATTGCACACGATGACTTCAATGAGAATTGCTTCTGTTGTGATAGTTCTATTTATTGCAATTAGATTTAGAAGTTTAGGTGGTTTTACTAGATCAACTTTGCCAATCTTAATATTCATAGGTATTGCAGATTTTCTTGCGAATTTGCTTTTAGGCATAGCTACAACTAAGGGTCTAGTTTCAATTGCTTTAGTTCTTGGCTCTCTCTTTCCAATAGTTACGGCATTGCTGGCATTTAGATTCCTACATGAGCGATTGCATCGAGTACAGTATCTAGGGATAGGGTTCGCCATACTTGGCGTAATTCAAATTTCAATCGCTTAACAAATTCCAGATTTCGAAAGTTCCCTCAGAATTAAATAATCTTTCTTGCAAGTTCATTCCAGAAGTAATTTCTTGATATTTAATAAATCGATCGTCACCTGCAATCTTGCTAATCGTCAGGTACATTTTGTTAATTTTGCGAGCTTTCAATAAAGGAACTAGAAAATCGCGACCACCTTCAATCAGAATCGGAGACGGGTATTTAGCTAGTGCATATTCAGCAAGCTCGACTGGAGATAATGGAAGAATCTCGCCAAATAATGGTCTTGGTAGCGAGTCCGCCTGCGAAGAGGCGACGAGTACAGGTTTCTCTAGTCTTTGATATGGCTCACTTCGGTAAGTATTTCCGCCTACCAGAATGGCTCCTGCCTGACCCCTAATGATCTGCATTCGTTCTTTATCGGCAGGGAAACTAAGTCCAAAGGATGAACCTGCCAAGGTGGTTGCTTCGTTACTGCCGATAATCAGATTCGAAATCAACATTGTGGGTTCATTATTTCAATTTATGGGAATGTCAGTGGGGACGCCTATTTTCATCTCATGATTATTGATTGTGATAGTTGCATAGTTCGTGACATCGCCTGCCGGGATTGTGTTGTTTCCGTGCTTATTGGTCCTCCCGAACCTGCCAGCGCCCTAGATCCAGAATCTGCACGAGTTATCGACCTGCTGGCCTCCAGAGGAATGGTTCCCCCGCTCAGATTCGAAGTTTTAGATAATTCTCAGCAGACAGAAGCAAGTTCAGGTTGAGTCTTTGGAGCCTTCGCAGTTAGCCTAAAGCGATGTTCGCAAGGCTTCGGCAGGGGATGAAGGCACTTCATCTAGCCCTTTTATTTTCACTCCTTTCGCCATTGGTCCCCGGAAATGCCGCCCCTAATGCCGACCTATTAAGGGTCCGGGCCGAGGTGGAACGTCTGCAGGAGGATGCCGCAGAGGCCGGAGAAAACGCGCAAGCTGCCAAGATTCAATTAGCCAGATTGCAGAAGCAGTTAAGTTCGGTACAACAAGAAGCAGCTAGTCAGAAAGAAACTGTAGATTCAATTCGCAATTCGCTTGCGGCAATTGCAATAGCAAGATACAAATCCACTGGGCTCGGAGAAAGTATCGAACTTCTCTTCTCATCAGATCCAACCCTCTATCTCTCAGCCGCTGGCTCTCTGGAAAGCGTTACTAGAAAACAATCTGCTCAATTAAGAAAATATGCGACAGCAAAACAACGATTAGATGCAACCTCACTTACAGTTAGCGACAAAGTTAGATTAGTTCAAGCGGCCGAAGCTAGATATCGAGCACAAGCCTCTCAAGTTAAGAAAAAGCTAGAGGAAG
>CAYRXG010000133.1:0-2305 GCA_964428285.1 uncultured Clavibacter sp. | reverse complement strand
GAGCGACAATACATAATTTTGGGGGCAACTCCTGAAGTTTCAGACTCCTCCCAAGGGGCTGCGCCAATCAATCAAGATTTTCCGTTAGGAGTTCCATGGTATTCAAGAATAATTTCCTCAATAACTTCAGTAGGTGTTGGCAATAACGGGATTTCAGATTAGCTAATTATGAAGAATGAACCGAGCGAACGCGATCTTGAAGTATTAGCAGTACAACTTGGCCGCACTGCTCGCGATGTTCATGCAATTGCCTATCGTTGTCCTTGCGGAAATCCTGCTGTTATTGAAACCCCACCTCGATTAAGTGACGGAACTCCTTTCCCAACTTTTTATTACGCTACTTGTCCCAATTTAACTTCTGAGATTTCCACTCTTGAAAATAGTGAATTAATGGAAGATATGAATAAGCGATTGGAATCCGATCCAGAACTTTCCGGAAAATATCATGCAGCTCATGATGATTACATCGCCGCACGGAGCGCTCTTGGAATTGAGGTTCCAGAAGTAAAAGAAATTTCTGCCGGCGGTATGCCGGATCGAGTTAAATGTTTACATTCACTCGTTGCTCATTCACTAGCAGCAGGCGAAGGAGTGAATCCGCTAGGAGATGAGGCGCTTTCTGCTCTGGGCAAGTGGTGGCAGAACGGGAATTGTATTGAGCGAAGAAAGCAAGGCGCAGAGTGAGTCGAGTCGCTGCGATTGATTGTGGAACAAACTCAATTCGATTGCTAATTGCCGAGGTAAGTGATGGAAATTTTCGTGAGATTTATCGAACCATGGAGATTGTGCGCCTTGGTGAAGGTGTCGATAAAAACAAGAGTTTTAATCCAGACGCAATTGACCGCACGTTAGCTGCCGTAAGTAAATTCAGATCTGAGATCACACGGTGCGGGGTCACAGCAATTCGCTTCTGCGCAACAAGTGCAACACGAGATGCCAATAATCGAGATCTATTTATAGATGGCGTGGAAAAAATACTTGGCATCAGACCTGAAGTGATTAGTGGAGAAGAAGAAGCGAGTCTCTCATTCCAAGGCGCGGTGCGCGAAATGCATCCTTCCGATGCCCCCTTTTTAGTTGTAGATATTGGAGGCGGCTCGACGGAATTTGTTTTTGGAAATTCCACTGTTGAATTTGCCCGAAGCGTAAATATCGGATGTGTTCGAATGAGCGAACGTCACTTAAATGTTTATCCAGCAACTAAAGAGAGTATTGAGCAGGCAACAAAAGATATCGATTTAGCGATTGCAGAAGCTGCGCAGAGTGTTCCAATAAAATCTGCAAAAACTCTAATTGCAGTCGCTGGAACAGCTACGACAGTTGCGGCAGCGGCACTTGGGCTAGATAGCTACGACAGATATGCAATTCATCTATCGCGAATTTCAGCAGCTGAAGTAAGTGAAATTTCCAAAATGTTTCTTTCCATGTCACGAGATGAGATAGCCAAGCTTGGCTATATGCATCCAGGTCGCGTTGATGTAATTGGTGCAGGAGCGTTAGTTTTAGATCGAGTTCTTAAGCAGAGCGGCGCAACAGAGTTTGTCGCATCAGAATCAGATATCCTCGATGGAATTGCGTGGAGCCTTGGCGAAAAATCTTAAAACCATCGATAAACAATTAATTAATTGCAAGAAATGTCCACGGTTGGTTTCTTGGCGACGCGAGGTGGCAATTACAAAACGTAAGGCATATCAAAGTGAAAGTTACTGGGGTAAACCAGTTCCAGGATTTGGACCAAGTGATGCAAAGCTCTTAATAGTTGGCCTAGCGCCAGGTGCACATGGAGCTAACCGCACAGGAAGAATTTTTACCGGAGATAGTTCAGGCGATTGGCTTTATCAAGCGCTTTTTAGCGCAGATTTAGCTAAGCAAGCAGAGAGCATTTCTTTAAATGATGGCCAAGAATTATTTGGCACAAGAATTACTTGTGCTGTTCATTGTGTGCCACCGGATAACAAGCCAACAAGTGAAGAGATAAACATATGTGGGGATTGGTTTGCAAAAGAAGTAAAGACACTTTTCCCGACAGTACGTGCTTATCTAGCCCTTGGAAATATTGCCTGGCAGGCAACGATTCGAACTTTGAGCCAGTTAGGTGAGGAATTACCTAGAAAGCGCCCAAAGTTTGGCCATGGCGCGAATTTCAAGTTCCAAGGCAGCGACGGGAATATTAGATTGGTCATTGGGAGTTACCACCCGAGCCAACAGAATACTTTTACCGGAAAGCTAACGCGATCCCAATTGGATTTTGTTGTGCGGAAGGCAGGTAGATTTGCCCACGCTGATTCGCCCCTGTAGCCCAATG
>CAYRXG010000132.1:0-2328 GCA_964428285.1 uncultured Clavibacter sp. | reverse complement strand
GTTACTGAGCCATCTTCAAATACTTCTCTAATGGCTCTAGCAATCAGTGGCGCAATTGAAAGTACCGTCAAATTCGGGAATTTCTTATCATCAGGAATTGGCAGTGTATTTGCTACAACGACTTCGCTTACTTTCGAATTTACGAGTCGCTCGGAGGCCGATCCTGAAAAGACTGGATGGGTTGCGGCAATAATTACCTCTTTTGCGCCATCGTTATAAAGCGCTTCTACCGCTTTAGTTATTGTGCCTGCGGTATCAATCATGTCATCGATAACGACGCAGGTTTGACCTTTTACTTCACCAACAACTCTGCCAGTAACTGCTTCATTTGGAACTCTTGGATCACGAGTTTTGTGAATGAATGCGATTTGAGTTCCGCCCAAGATGTCGCTCCAGCGTTCTGCAACACGTACTCGTCCAGAATCCGGTGAAACAATTGTTAACCGAGATCGATCTACTTTAGAACCAACATAATTTGCAAGCAGTGGTAGCGCATGCAAGTGATCTACTGGGCCATCAAAAAATCCTTGAATCTGCGCCGAATGTAAATCAACCGTCATTAAACGATCTGCACCGGCAGTCTTGAAGAGATCTGCCATCAATCGAGCTGAAATCGGTTCGCGACCACGGTGTTTTTTATCTTGTCTTGCATATCCATAAAACGGAGCAATAACTGTAATTCTCTTTGCCGATGCACGTTTCAACGCATCGACCATAATTAATTGCTCCATGATCTGTTTATTTACTGGAGCAGAGTGACTTTGAATTACAAAAGCATCGCAGCCACGTACGCTCTCTTCGAAACGAATAAAGATTTCACCATTTGCAAAGTCATAAGCTGAAGTTGGCGTAATTGGGACTCCGAGTTCAGCTGCAACTTCTTCTGCAAGTTCTGGATATCCGCGACCGGTAAAGATGCGCAGACGTTTTTCGGAACTGAGACGGAGCTCATTACTCATTTCTTCTCCTCTGCTGCAGCGGCGGACTTTGAACCTTTTCGCTTCTTTAATACCCAGCCAAGAATATTCACCTGACGTGCTCTACCAATGCCAAGCGCGCCCGCCGGCACGTCTTCATTAATCACGGAGCCAGCAGCTGTGTACGCACCGTCACCGATTGTTACCGGCGCAATCAGCATCGAATCGCTACCGATACGAACATGATCGCCAACTTTGGTCTGATGTTTTGCCTCGCCATCGTAATTAACAAAGATGGTCGCAGCGCCAATATTTGTCTCTTTTCCAATTTCTGCATCTCCGACATAAGAAAGATGTGGGACCTTTGAGCCTTCACCAACCTTGGCATTTTTAGTCTCAACAAATGACCCAACCTTCACATCTCCGGCAAGAACTGTGCCGCTACGTAAATGGGAATAAGGCCCTACTTTTGCCTTATTGCCTATCTTGCTTGCTTCACAGTATGACTCAATAACTTCTGCCAAATTTCCAACTTCACAATCAATCAAAGTCGTTCTTGGTCCAATAACTGCGCCGCTTTTGATTTTGCAGTCGCCCTGAATAGATGTTCCGGGTTCAATTCGAACATCAGCTTCAATAGATGCGGTTTGGTCAATCCAGGTGCTAGCCGAATCAACAATTGTTACACCATTTAACATTAATTTCTCATTGATTCGATCTCGCATCAAAGCAGTGACATCTGCAAGTTGTGATCTGTCATTGATACCTAAGATCTCTGTGAAATCTTCGGTCAGATACGTTGCCACTTTTTTGCCTTCTTTGCGCAGGATTCCGATTACATCAGTTAGATATTCCTCGCCTTGTGAATTCTTTTTATCTAGTTTTGCCAGCGCTTCCCTAAGCGCTGCGATATCAAAAATATAAACCCCTGAATTAATCTCAGTAATTTCGCGTTCCGCCGCTGTCGCATCTCGTTCCTCAACAATCGAAATTAGCTCGCCATTTGTTTTGATAATTCGCCCATATCCAAATGGGTCAGGAAGTTCAGCAGTTAAAACAGTGGCTAGCGCTCCAGTTTTATTGTGATTTTCTAAGAGTGACTCCAGAGTTTGGGATGTCAATAACGGAGTATCACCAGCGCAGACAAGCAAAGTCCCAGAAGTTGGAGAGTCTGCAAGCGCAATTCGAACCGCATCTCCGGTGCCACGTCTTACTTCTTGGAGAACTGTTTTAGCGCTTTTTGAAAATGTTGATAGGGCTTGTGAAACTTCTTGACTACCTGCGCCAACTACGACACGTAATTCTTTACTTTCTAATTTAGAAACTTGATTTATTAGATGTTCCAGAATTGATTTACCGCAAATCTTATGAAGAACTTTTGGGAGGCTTGACTTCATCCGAGTTCCCTCGC
>CAYRXG010000131.1:0-2341 GCA_964428285.1 uncultured Clavibacter sp. | reverse complement strand
GATAGTGAATAAGGAGACTGAATTCTTCAATCGCTTCTGCGAAGAGGCACGTAATTTCAAGGTGCGCAGCGAAATCCTTATTGAAGAAGTTCCAGCGCCTCAAAAATTGGCACCATTTGCATTTGCGCTTTCTGCCGATGTTGTCATAGGTGAATCAGATCTAGCTACTGGAAGATTTGTTCTTCTACATGATCCAGACGGGCAAGACGCTTGGAATGGAAAATTTAGAGCGGTGACTTTTGTACGTTCCGCAGTCGAAAGCGAAATGCAATCTGATCCACTTTTAACGGATGTCGCCTGGTCATGGTTTCTTGAATCACTAGAAAATTCTCAAGCCGAAAGCGAAGCAATCAGCGGTACTGTTACAAAAGTATCTAGCGCCTCATATGGTGAACTAGCTAGGAATGAAAACTCTGCAGAAGTTGAGATTCGAGCTTCATGGACTCCGAAGAATGCAGAAACATTGATTCGTCATCTCACAGCCTGGTTTAACCTACTTGAGGTTTCAGCAGGATTGACGCCCATATCAAATGGCGTAACCGCGATAACACCTCGAAGATAAACAACGTAAATGGAATTTTTGACCGCACCAATTGGAGGCACTCCTGCTGTAGTTGAAACTGAAGATAATTTCGGAAAGTCAATATCAGAGATTTCTTCAGGTCTCGGACCAATCGCTATTGATGCAGAACGAGCAAGTGGTTTTCGCTACAGCAATCGAGCCTATCTAATTCAAATATTCCGCAGAAATGGCGGCCTACATTTAATCGACCCAGTGAATTTACGAGATTCCAAATCGATTAATACCTTAAATCAATTGTTGGAATCGGAAGAGTGCGTTATTCATGCAGCAAGCCAGGATCTGCCTTGTCTTCGAGAATTCGGGATACTGCCGAAGAAATTGTTTGATACTGAATTAGGCGCGCGAATTGCAGGTTGCGAAAGAGTTGGACTCGGACCGCTCTGTGAAAATTTATTGGAAATCTCCCTTGCAAAAGAACATAGCGCTGTCGATTGGTCCACTCGACCACTTAAAGCAGAATGGCTTGATTACGCAGCACTTGATGTTGCAGTCCTTATCGATCTTCGAGACAAAGTGGAAGAGTTGTTAATTGAAAGTGATAAATTGGATTGGGCGAGAGCTGAATTTGATTCCGTCCTAAATACTCCGCCTGCAAAACCAAGACAAGATCCATGGCGAAGAACCTCTGGTATGCATCAAATTAAATCAAGATTCGAACTTGCCATAATTCGAGAACTTTGGACCGCTAGAGATCAAATAGCTGCGCAAATTGATCTGGCTCCGGGCCGACTCCTTAATGATGCAGTAATAGTAGAGATCGCCAAATCCAAACCAAATGATGTAGCAACCTTTAAAGCCCTGCCGATAATGAAGGAGCGAATCCGAAATGATTTGCAGCATAGCTATCTAGATACTTGGTGGCAGATTCTGCAAAATACTTATTCCCAAGATTCGCAAAGTTGGCCGGAGATGCGATCCCGCGGGGACTCGCTTCCTGCGCCTCGCGTTTGGCGCGAAAAATTTCCCGTATCTCATGCACAACTTGCACATGCTCGAATAGCACTTTCGCAGATTGCGACTGAACATAATCTTCCATCAGAGAATTTGATCTCTCCAGAATTTGTAAAGCGGGTCATCTTTAACGACGGAAATGAGCAAGTTCTGGCAGAACGAGACCTGGCGAAAATTAGAGAAGATGCTTCAACTGCGTTATCAAGACTAGGTGCGCGAAAATGGCAGATCGATTTGGTTGCGCTGGCTATTGCAAAGGCGCGCTGCGAGTCGGAGCCACCAAAAAGTGAGCCGGATAACGAGGGAATTACGCAACATTAGGGTTGCGTAAATACTCAGTACCCCTTAGGCTCAAGCTCATGCTCAGTAGCTTTTTAATCGCACTCCGAGAGGGCCTTGAGGCTGCTCTAATCATTGGCATCTTGGTCGCATACGTAGTCAAGACGAATCGTCGACACCTGCTAACCCCAATCTGGAGCGGCGTAAGCGCTGCCTTGGCGCTAAGCGTTGGTCTCGTTTTCTTCTTAGCTTTTACTTCCTCTGAGCTTTCTGAACGTGGTGAGGAATTTTTCGCTGGTACAACTTCAATAGTTGCTGTTGCTCTGGTTACCTGGATGGTTTTCTGGATGAAACGCACCGCTCGTGCTCTCCGTGAAGAGTTGCACGGGAAGGTCGAAGAAGCCGCGGTTGTTGGCTCGCTAGCGCTTACTGCGGCGGCATTTTTTGCCGTTGCCCGAGAAGGTCTTGAAACGGCGCTCTTCGTTTATTCAAATTTCCGAACCGTTGGATCAAAAACTCCAGCGACTG
>CAYRXG010000130.1:0-2343 GCA_964428285.1 uncultured Clavibacter sp. | reverse complement strand
ACACGCTTGTAATCCCGTTTAGTCAAGTGCGATCCCGAGGTTGAGACTCGAAAATCCACACATTTCTCGAAGATTGCCGCCAAATCCACCACTTTTTCGGTGATTTATCGACTTAAGTGGGTGATATTTCTAAATTTTCCGTTGGAGATAAGTATTTCGAGACTATCTGCGCACCTGCTTGAACTTCACTGCCGTGGAGAATAAATGAATCGCGAATCTGCGCGCCAGTGCCAATCTTTACGTTAGCGCCGATTATCGAATTCTCAATTCTTACACCTTGGCCGATTTCGCAATTAGCTCCGATACTCGAACCACCGGTTGCCAGGCTGTCGGGACCAAAAGTGGTGCCCTCCCCCGCTGCAAAAGCGCCATTTACTAAATCACGAGAGCCCTTAAAGAGCGCCGCCGGGGTTCCGATATCAAGCCAGTATGACTGCTCGTTATAACCAAAGACAGGGCGTCCTGAATTAACTAAGTTAGGGAAGGTCTCGCGTTCGACACTTACAACTTTATTTAGTGGAATATCTGAAATTACGCTCGGTGAGAAAATGTAGCAACCAGCGTTAATGGCGTTAGTTACTGGGTTATCCATTTTCTCTAGAAATGCTGTAACTCGGCCATCTTTATCGGTTGGAACACAGCCAAAGGCACGAGCATCTTCAACGTTTATTAAATGCAAGGTCACATCTGCTTGGCGCTTGCGATGAAATTCCAACTGCTCGGCAATGCTGTGGTGGCTAAGTACGTCACCATTAAAAATCACGAACTCTTCATGAGCAGCCTTTGCTGCTTCTAAATCAATTAGCTCTGCGGCATTTCGAATCGCACCGCCCGTGCCTAAAGGTTCTTTCTCAACGGCATATTTAAGTTGCATTCCCCATTTTGAACCATCTCCAAAGTAAGGGATAAAAACTTCAGATAGATATGAGGTAGCCAGAATTACCGTTGTTATGCCAGCTTTCTTTGCTGCAAGTAGTTGGTGCTCGGTTACCGGCAGGCCACCAACTGGCAACATTGGTTTCGGGGTTTGATTTGTTAGCGGCTTAAGGCGAGTGCCAAACCCGCCAACCAAGAGAATTCCAATAGCCATTTAAATCGCCGCTTTAATCCGCTGTGCCGCATCAGATATCTGCGCATCTGTTGCCGTCATTGCGATTCGGATATGTGAAGCACCGAGGGCGCCATAGAAGGAGCCCGGGGTTGCAACAATGCCCAGTTTCGCCAGCCATTCCACTGATTTCCAGCAATCTTCTGACCGCGTGCACCAGATATATAAACCAGCTGCAGATTCTTCGATTTTAAATCCAGCTGCAATCAGCGCGGGTGAGAGCGCAGCGCGTCGCGCGTTATAGCGATTGCGTTGTTCAATTACATGAGTCTCATCACTTAGCGCTGCCACCATTGCGTTTTGAATTGGTAGCGGAACCATCATGCCGGCATGTTTGCGAACTTCGCGGATCTGTGAAATCAGCTTTACATCACCGATCAAAAATGCTCCACGATATCCGGCCATGGAGGAGCGTTTGGAGAGGGAATGAACCACCAAAATATTTGAGTTATCGCCATCTGTGTATTTAAGCAACGAAGTTGGAGTCGCGGTATCTCCAAAGTCGATATAACACTCATCGCAAACTAGCGTTGCACCTTGCTTGCGCGCCCAGTTAATCGTTGCGCGAAGTTCAGATTCTGAGTGCACGCGGCCTGTTGGGTTAGATGGTGTGTTTACCCATGCAAAATCTGCATTTGGCCAATCTGCCGCATTAATTCCAACTGCAATCGGTTCTGATTGTGCAAGTAGCGCTCCAACTAAATAAGTTGGGTACGCGATCTCGGGATAGATAACTTTCTGACTTTGCAAGAGCGTTGGAAGCCAAGCAACTAACTCTTTGGAACCGATAACTGGAAGTACATCGAAGTCTCCCGACGCGCCTAAATGGTTGATCGCCCAATTACGAATTGCGTTCTGTAACTCTTTTGTTCCAGCAGTTACTGGATAACGTGGCGAATCAGAGCTTTCCTTTAGTGCGCTTTGAATAATTTGTGGTGTTGCATCAACCGGAGTTCCCTGCGAAAGATCTATCGCACCATCTGGGTGCTGGCGCGCAATTTCAGAGTATGGGGCGAGTGCATCCCATGGAAAATCCGGCAGTTTTTCACGCATCGTTTTTCCAGTGGATAAAGGGAATTAGCGTCTCTTCGAAATTATTCTTTAGGAGGTAGCGATACAACGCTTGGGTGGTCGCTATTGGTAAGACCAACCTTGGCTGCTCCGCCTGGTGAACCTAGTTCTACGAAGAACTCGGTATTTACCTTTGAGAAATCTTTCCACTGTGATGGAACATC
>CAYRXG010000129.1:0-2346 GCA_964428285.1 uncultured Clavibacter sp. | reverse complement strand
TTTCCATTTAACTTCGCGCTAAGAGATAAAGGTTTGAAAGCTGCCGAATCTGATCCATCCAAATTTTTTGGATCTTTAGCCGCACCTTTACAAGCATCAACTCTGTCATATCCAAGTTTGGCGGCCAGAGTGTAAGAAATGCCAAAATTAGTGCAATTATCTGAATAACCGGCTCCGGGCGACCTCCACAGAAGAGCAGAAAAATCGGTTTGCCAATTTGGATTATCTGGAGCCAAGAATTCCCATTTAAACACCGCGACGTTGTTTGCGCTTGCATTTCCGTACTGAATCCTCACGGGATAGATTTGATTTTTTACCAATGTAATGGAATTTTGCTTAGAAATACTTGCATGAATGCCAGGGATTTTTATCAAGGCTGAATCAGGGTTTGTAGCATAATTTCTTATCGCATCGTTTCCAATCCATAGGTATGCAGCATCATCAGCCGATATTTTGAAACTCCAGGAGCCACTTACATCAGGAATGATGTATCCCGTCCAAGAGAAAGAAACTTCACCCCCAGCATTAGTGCTTCCATCAAAAGAAGTAAAGACAGAGGATGGACTTGCGCCTACAGATATCTTGGAGGTATTAAATCTTTCATTATTGAACCAACTCGTGTCATCAGCAAAGTAGCCTTTATATTTCACCTCGGTTAGGCCAATTAATAGATCTTCTGGTCGTGGAACATCTGTCAAAGCTCGAGGGATACGAGTTGCAGGAAGGGCAGTTGGCGGAGGCGTGGAATTATTGCTTGATCCGGCTCCACCAAAGGACATTCTTATGAGATTACTGTTCGCGCCGCTTGGAATTTGATCAGAATTGTTACCACATGAACCGTATAAGTTTTCTGCATAAATTGGTATCAAAGAAGAGAGCAAATTAGTAGGTCTAAAAAAAGTAGCATCTGCTCTTGGTGCAGTTGAACAATCATTCAGCTGATAACCCATGATTACGTTGCGATAAGTTATCTCAGCACCATCTGCAATAGTTAACCTAAATTTTGTACCCGTGATTTTTCTGTCACTTGAACCAACTCGTAAACTAGATTGCCACCAATTAGGCTGACCAATCACGGGCTCTAGCTTGATGAAATACTTTTCAGATGCAACTAAGTCAAAAGATTCCGAATTGCAGTTTGCTTGACTTTTCGACTTGTCACCATTGAAATTAGGGCTCGTCATCGAGCAATTTCCAGTAACTTCCTCAACATTATTGATGGCTGTTGTGAAGGTCGCTGTTTTAGTTGAACTGCCAGTTCGCAAGATCAATAAAAGTGCGGTCGTTTCGTTGATGCCACTTCTAATTCCAATCTCTATTTTCCACTCAAAATTAGGAGCAGCTTGGTCGATAGAAATGGCTTGTTCAAAACCCCCAGATGAATTAAGCAAAACCTTATTCCAATTGAACGTTCTACTTAATACTTGAGCCGCCGATAAAGGCGTCGAGACAAGTGAGAGTACAATCACTGAGGTCAATGAAACACCCAAAATGGCTCGTCTGTCTGGAAAATGAGCTAAGCGGCAGAGGGCCAAGAACTTTTTCCAAAGTCGTATTTGCACACAACTATTTTGGCAGAACTTCACATAAAGTAGTAGCCCTCAGAACTAACGACCCGAGTAATAGGAGGGAAAATGAAATTGCTCCTTGAATGGGAGGGACATTCTGAAATCCTGGACCCCCAAAATGCATACGTTTTGGGTAGAGATCCAGCAGCTGATATTTTCATAGATTCACCAAGACTCTCTAGAACCCATCTTCGATTTACTTTTAATGGGGACTCGTGGCTGCTCGAAGATCTTGGCTCTACAAACGGCACCTATCTTCGTTCTACACGAATAGATAAATTGAGTATTTCAAAAAATACTCTAATTAATTTAGGGGGATTAGAAAATTTCAAAATTAAAATTTCTGTCGTAGCTTCTGAAACTTTTGAAATTAATAACAGAATTAGTCGCAATTCACAAGAAACTACTTTGACTAAAGGCAGATTGGAACCACCAGTCTTTGAATCAAATCAGATACCTCGAATTCGTTTACAGGGGCGGATAAAAATCGGACGTGATTTGGGTAGCGATTGGTTGATTGAGAATCTCAATGTTTCGAGAAATCATGCAGAAATTATCCAAAATTCCACTGGGCGATACGAGATTGTTGACTTGAAATCAACAAATGGGACTTATTTAAATGGAGCTCAAATTAAACGCGAGATTCTCAAAGTGGGAGACGTTATATCCATCGGTGGATTGCAGCGCAGGTTTACTTCTGAAGGGCTACAAGTTCTTGAAGGAATTGAGGGGACCACCATATCGCTGAAAAATATCCATTTCTCGATTAAGGGTAAAG
>CAYRXG010000128.1:0-2348 GCA_964428285.1 uncultured Clavibacter sp. | reverse complement strand
GTAAGGGTGACAACGCTCCTATGGCGGTTATCGAAGTATTAACTGAGAAAGATAACTAAGCACTAGCTTTCTTTACTCTTATGACCGAACCCACTCTCTATCCCGAGAGTGGGTTTCGTCGTTTACGAATCGATTTAGCCTACGACGGCAGCAACTTTGCAGGATGGGCCAAACAGCCTGATCGCCGCACAGTTCAAGAGTGCATAGAAGAAGCGCTCGCGAAGATTTCACGAATTACCCCAGAAACAATAGTTGCTGGTCGCACTGATGCTGGCGTACATGCAACTGGACAAGTAATTCACGTAGATCTCCCAGAGAGCCTTGTACTAGATGATTTGGTTTATAAGCTCAATCGAATGCTGGATGAAGATGTTCGGATCCACAATATTTCAATTGCACCGGAAGCATTTCACGCCCGCTTTTCAGCCCTTCGTCGGCGCTACAGATACAAAATTTTGGACGATAACAAAGTTTTAGATCCGCTAGCCCGTTTAGATGTTGAGACCTGGTATCGACCACTCGATCTCGATGTCATGAATAAAACTAGTGCCCTGCTCTTGGGCGAACATGATTTTGCAGCTTTCTGCAAGTTTCGTGAAGGAGCAACCACAACTCGCACATTAGAAAAGTACGAATGGAAGCGTAGCGCCGAAGGTTTCTTGGTTGCAGACATAGTTGCGGATGCATTTTGTTATTCAATGGTGAGAAATCTTGTCGGCGCAGTTGTATGCGTGGCCGATGGACGCTTTGATCCTGAATGGATTGTCGGTGTTTTAAACAATAAAGAGCGAGTGTCAGACTCTCTTGTTTTTCCAGCTCGTGGTTTAACCCTTTATCAGGTTGATTATCCAAGTGATAATGAATTACTTGAACGAGCCAAGATCACAATTGCCAGACGAAATGAAGAGAACAATTAATGGGACACATCGATGTCAGTGGTGTTGGCTTCTCATTATCCGATGGAAGAGTTCTTCTCAATGATGTTTCTTTCCGCGTAGGAGATGGCGCAAAGGTTGCATTAATTGGTGCAAATGGATCGGGAAAAACAACGCTGCTCAAAATGATTTCTGGGGATCTTGCTCCAGATGAAGGAAGCGTTGCCATCACTGGCGGACTCGGTGTGATGCGACAGTTCATTGGTTCTGTTCGAGATGAATCTACTGTGCGCGATTTATTAATTTCTGTAGCACCACCTCGCATTAGAGATGCAGCGGCGTTAGTTAAATCAACCGAAGAGCTAATGAATTCACGCAACACAGAAAAAGACCAGATGAATTACGCCCAAGCAATTGTTGATTGGGGCGATGCCGGGGGATATGACTTCGAAGTCATTTGGGATTTGTGTTGCACCGAAGCGATTGGAAAATCCTTTGATTCAGTGGCGGAACGATTAGTAAATACACTTTCAGGTGGAGAGCAAAAGAAATTAGTTTTGCGCGCACTTCTTGAAGGTCCTGAAGAGGTTTTGTTACTGGACGAACCAGATAACTATTTGGATGTTCCCTCCAAAAGGTGGCTAGAAGAAGTTATTACTTCAACTAAGAAAACAGTTTTATTTGTAAGCCACGATCGACAATTGCTAGAGCACACAGCCAATCGCATTGTGACTCTTGAGCAAGGAATTAGTGGCAATACAACGTGGGTGCACGGTGGAAAGTTCTCAACATGGCACGACGCACGCAAGGCGCGTAATGCACGTTTTGCTGAAATTTTGTTGCGATGGGAAGAAGAGCATCAACGCCTAAAAGACTTGGTTCGAACTCTTCAAGTGCAAGCCGCAAGCAGTCCAGATATGGCTTCAAAGTATCGCGCTATGCAAACTCGTTTACGTAAATTCGAAGAAGTTGGACCACCAGAGGCTCCACCGATTGAGCAAGATGTACGCGTTGGATTACGTGGTGGCCGCACAGGATTGCGGGCTCTTACATTTGAAAATCTTGCGATTGAAAATCTCACTGAACCATTTAATTTTGAAGTATTTTTCGGAGATCGCATTGCTGTTCTTGGAAAAAATGGCACCGGTAAATCACACTTCTTACGTTTAATTTCAGGTGATCAAAGCGTTAAATTCAGCGGTAATTTCAAAGTTGGCGCACGAGTTGAAATCGGCTATTTCGCACAAACGCATGCCCATCCAGAGTTTGAAAGCAAAACTCCGCTTGAGATTTTATGGGAAACATACTCACTTCAATTAGGGCCAGCTAAGAGCGTTTTACGAAAGTATGAAATTCACAATCAAGCGGAACAAAAATTCTCTTCACTCTCAGGTGGGCAACAAGCGCGCTTTCAAGTCTTATTGCTGGAGCTATCTGGCTCAACACTTTTGTTACTTGATGAGCCAACAGATA
>CAYRXG010000127.1:0-2351 GCA_964428285.1 uncultured Clavibacter sp. | reverse complement strand
TACAAGAATTGGTCCGAGAATAACGATTACCCATGCGCCTTCTGTAAATTTTACGATTGCAAAAATAATCACCACAGTTAGAGAAACAACACCGGCCAGACCGTTGATTACAAATTTAGCTCGCCAATTTGACTCACGGCCTACCCAATTTCGCTTTGCCATACCAAGACCTGAAATCGTAAAAGCCGTAAATACCCCAAGGGCGTAGAAGGCGACTAAGAAGCTAACCGATGCTCCAGTTATTGTTAAAAGAACTAGCGCAGAACCTGATAGCACCAAGATGCCATTTGAGAAATTCAATTTATGTCCGCGCTTAGTTAGCCAACGTGGCAGATATCCATCCATAGCTGCGTAATTAACGACCAATGGAAATGCGCTAAATGTGGTGTTTGCGCCAGCAAATAAAATCAACATTGTTGCGGCTTGCACAACGAGGAAGAATGCTTTTCCAATGGTGCTATCACCGAGAATTGCTTGCGCGACCTGAGAAATAACGGTTGGTGATTCATCTTCATATGGCATCGCATAAATTTTGTGAGCAAAGTAAGAAACACCAAGTACCAGTGTTCCCAAAATTGAAGCCATAATGACCAGAGTTCTTCTGGCATTTTTATATTCTGGTTTTTCAAATAAACCAACGCCATCAGAAATTGCTTCTAATCCGGTAAGTGATGAACCACCATTTGCAAATGCACGGAGCAAGATAAATATTGCAGCCGCAGTCAACAGCCCCTGGTCCTCACCAAGCGGCAAAGTGCCTGGGATATCGGTAGCAAGAACTGGCAGCGATCCATTTAGATCACGAATGATTCCGATTGTAAAAACGGTAAACATAGAGAAGATAAATAGATAGGTAGGAAGTGCAAATAACTTGCCCGCTTCTTTTACGCCGCGAAGATTTCCAAAGGTAAGAAAAACGACAATTCCAAAGGCCATTGGAATTTTGTAAGCGGCTATTTCTGGAAATGCCGAAACAATTGCAGCAACGCCTGCGGCCGATTGGATTGCCAAAGTAACTATGTAATCAATGATTAGTGCAACAGCGGCAATCTGGGCTGTAACCGTTCCAAAGTTATCTCGCGCGACGATATATGCGCCACCAAAGTGGACATAAGTTGAAATCACATTTCGATATGAGAGCGTAATAATTACCAAAACTGTAAGTACTACCGCAGTCATTGGCATTAACAACGAAAACGCAGCGATTCCAAAAGCTGGAATTAATCCCACAAGTATCTGTTCAGTTCCGTAAGCAGACGATGAAATTGGATCTGATGAGAGAACGCCAAGGGCATAACGTTTCTTTAAACGTTGATGGCCCAAAGTGTGACGGTTTAGCGGCGCCCCTAAAAAGAACTTCTTAATTCGATATGAAAGGGGATCGCGCATGTGGGCATGTTCGGAAAGCGCCTTTGGTGACGGCGCATTATCGGTCCAGGATTTAGCCACAAGGTAGCCAATTCTACGCCTCTTTATTTCACGCGTATGCTCTCCTTATGCAGTTAAAAACCGAGCTTTATATAGATGGTAAATGGGTAAAAGGTTCCGGAACTGTTCCGGTGCGCGATCCAAGTGATGACAGCGTTATTGCCGAAATACAAATTGCTGGTGAAAAAGAATGTGATGCTGCTGTAACTGCTGCGCATAATGCATTTCCAGAATGGGCAAAAACTGCGCCACGTTTCCGTGCTGAAATTTTACGTAAAGCTTTTGAAATCATGATTGCTGAAGCCGATCAATTAGCCGAAATTGTTTCTAGAGAAAATGGAAAAGTTTTATCTGATGCCAAAGGCGAGATTCTTTATGCCGCTGAATTCTTCCGTTGGTTCTCAGAAGAAACGGTTCGCGTTCAAGGAGATTTCCGAAAAGCGCCAAGTGGCGATAAGCGAATCCTGGTAACTCATCAACCAATCGGAGTTTCACTACTAATTACTCCTTGGAATTTCCCTGCCGGCATGGCCACCAGAAAAATTGGCCCAGCAATTGGCGCAGGTTGCACCGTAATTCTCAAGCCAGCGATTGAAACGCCACTTACAGCACTTGCCATCGTAGATATTTTGGAACGCGCCGGATTGCCAAAAGGTGTTGTAAATGTTGTTACACCAACACCAGCTGGCCCAATGGTTAGCCGAATGCTTCACGATCCACGCGTTATGAATCTTTCATTTACTGGCTCAACTGAAGTCGGTCGTATCTTGCTAAAAGAAGCCTCTGATCGCGTAATTCGTTGCTCAATGGAACTTGGTGGCAATGCACCATTTGTAGTTCTTGATGATGCAAATGTTGACGAGGCCGTTAAAGGATTAATGATTGCCAAGATGCGAAATGGTGGAGCTGCTTGTACTGCTGCT
>CAYRXG010000126.1:0-2375 GCA_964428285.1 uncultured Clavibacter sp. | reverse complement strand
GGCCTGTCTTTACTTCTTCTGGGCTTTGATTTTGGAGCTCGAATCCGCACATCGCTTTCATCATAAGAGTTGCGGTTGCGATTTTGCTTTGCCAACTAAATCACCCGAGTAATTCTTGCCATAATCCAACAAAATTGGGAAGAGTTTTTCTCGTAGTTTCAATATTTTCAACTTCAATATTTGGAATTGCCAATCCAATAACCGCGCCAGCAGTTGCCAAGCGATGATCTTCATAAGTATGGAAGGTGCCACCATGGAGTTTTGCTGGATAAATTTCTAAGAAATCTTCGCCTTCAACAACCTTACTTCCAAGATTTGTTAATTCCTTATTTAATGCCGCTAATCTATCGGTTTCATGTAGACGTAAATGGCCAATGCCACTTAATTTTGATGGTGAATCTGCAAGCGCTGCTACAGCTGCAATAACTGGAGTCAATTCACCTTCATTAGATAGATTTACATCAATTCCAGAGATTTTTCCACTGCCAGTTATTGATAAGCCATCATCGACAAATTCAATTTTTCCACCCATCTTGCTAAAGATTTGTCGGAGTCGATCCCCGGGCTGGGTAGTCTGCTTTGGCCAATCCTTAATTACTAGAGTTCCGCCGCAGATCATCGGGGCTGCCATAAAAGGCGCCGCATTAGATAAATCTGGTTCGATAATCAAATCTTGACCAGTTAGGCGACCTGAAATCTGCCAAGAGTCTGATTCAATAACTTTTGCACCAAACTGACGCAACATTGCAATAGTCATTTCGATGTGGGGCAATGAAGGAAGATTTGAACCAAGATTCTTAATGGTTAATCCATTTTCCAGTTTTGGTGCAACCAGCATTAGAGCGCTAAGGAATTGACTTGATTTACTTGTATCTACGCTTACTTCGTTTCCAGTTAGTTTGCCATTTCCATTGATCGTAAGCGGTAATGAATATCTACCTTTATGATCAATTAATACTCCCAAATCTTCTAAAGCTTTAACAAGTGGCGCTATAGGTCTTTCGTGAGACCTCGGGTCCCCGTCAAAATGGACTAATCCATTTGCCAAAGCTGCAATTGGAAGAAGAAAGCGCATTACCGTTCCGGCATTACCGACATCAATATTTGCTGGACCAAAGAGCGGCGCTGGAGTAATTTCAATATCACTAGATTCATTATCAAGAATCTCTATTTTTATACCTAGCGCTTTAAGGCCTTTAATCATCAATTCGGTATCTCTGGAATGTAGTGGCCGTCGCAATCTAGAAGGTGAATCTGCAATCGCGGCCAAAATTAGAGCTCGGTTTGTAACTGATTTAGAACCTGGAATTGTTAAAGTCGCATGAATTGGCGCAGCATCGCGATATGGGGCACGCCAATTTGTCATCGCCTAATTCTAGCGGTTGGAGAAAATCGGAGTAATTGACCTAGATTATGCCGATGTGCGGCAGATACGCGTTATCAGCAATGATTGCAGAAATTGCTGAAGAATTTACAACAGTCGGAGTTCCGGAACGTACTCTGCCAGTTAATTGGAATATTAAGCCAACCGAGGATATCTACATCATTAAGAACATTGACAATCAAAGAAAAATTGATGTTGTTAGCTGGGGCTTAATCGCACCTTGGGCACAAGATGGCGCAGCAGCGCTTCGTTCGCAATCGCAAGCAATAAATGCGCGATCTGAATCAGTTGCGGAAAAGCCGACATTTCGAAGTGCATTTCGAAAAACTCGATGTTTAATTCCGGCATCTGGTTACTATGAATGGGCGACTGAATTAGGTAGTTTTAAAAGTAAGCAGCCGGTTTACATCTCAAGAAAAGATTCCCAACTTCTGGCTTTTGCTGGAATTTTTAGCAGTTGGGTTTCCCCAGAGGGTGTAGTTAGAAAGAGTGCAGCAATCATTACCTGCGACGCCCAAGGTGAATTGGCAAAAATCCATAATCGTATGCCTGTTTTTTTGCCGAGAGATGATTGGGATTCGTGGCTTAATCCAGACTTCACAAATCATGATAAATTAAAAGTATTAATTGAGAGACGTGAAGATGATCAAGAACTGCAATTTTGGCCTGTGAGACCACTGGTCAATTCCATTCGAAATAATGGAGCCGAGTTGATTGAACCGATTGAAGCAGGCGAGCCGGAGACCTTATTTTGAATCCGTTTAGCCGGTAGCCACCAGCCAAGATAAACTTATTTTGTGAGCAACCAATCGAATTCGCAAGATTCGCAAAGCACCCAATCTGGTGCATTGGTTCGCATCGATAGAGAGAAAGAATCGGCGGCTGAACGCGCAAAGCGATTTGAAAAAGATGCGCTTCAGTATATGAACCAACTTTATGCCGCAGCCCTTCGATACACCCGAGATGCAGATGACGCACAAGATTTAGTTCA
>CAYRXG010000125.1:0-2382 GCA_964428285.1 uncultured Clavibacter sp. | reverse complement strand
TGCTAATGAGGTTTTCCCGAAAGGGAATCGGAGGTTCAAATCCTCTCGTCTCCGCCACCTAATCCTTATTACTAATTGTGCGTTCTGCGACCTTCCTGAAACGAATCACCCCCAAGATAAATACCAAAAACGGGGTGTCCATGAATAGATTAACAAACCGAATTGCATTAATTACCGGCGGCGCGAGCGGAATTGGAAAGGCGACCGCTTTTAGATTTGTAAATGAAGGCGCAAAAGTTGTAATTAGTGATATTCAAGATGAAAAAGGTTTGGCGGTAGAAAAAGAGTTAAAGGAAATCCATGGCGATGCAATCTATTTGCACCATGATGTTTCAAGCGAACAATCCTGGAAAGAGGTTTTAGAAAAAACAGAATCTAGATTTGGCGGCTTAGATATTCTCTTCAATAACGCTGGAATCGGCGACACTTTAAATATCGAAGAAACAACTATGGAGAATTACTTAAAAACTATTGGTGTAACTCAAAACTCAGTTTTTCTTGGCATGAAGTTAGCAGCGCCATTACTTAAAGAATCTAAACATGCTGCGATTATTAACACCAGCTCGATCTTTGGAATTAGTGGTGGATTCGGCGCATCTCCTGCATATCATGCAGCAAAAGGTGCGGTGCGATTAATGACTAAAACCGCCGCATTAGGTTGGGCAACACAAGGAATAAGAGTTAATTCAGTACATCCAGGTTTCATCGACACACCAATACTTGGCAATGCAAAAGAGACAGAGTTCGGAAAGGTCTTGTTGCAGGTAACACCAATGAATCGACTTGGGTTGCCGGAGGAAGTTGCTGCTGGTGTTGCGTATTTAGCGAGCGATGACGCCTCATTCGTTACAGGATCTGAACTGGTAATAGATGGTGGTTATCTAGCGCGTTGATGTGTGCAGGACTTTCTTTTTATGCCCATAGAATGGGCGATGAAAGAAAGGTTTTAAATGTCGGTGCCAGGTCAGGTAATGCTGCGGGAGATCTCTGAGATCCCACGCATGTTGGGTGATATTGCCAATGCGATGTCCTGTAACCAGAGCGCTAAGAACCTATTGCGTGATCGTAATTTCGATTCAGTAATCATTTTGGCGCGGGGAACCTCCGATAATGCGGGCCACTATTTGAAATATCTACTGGAGACCCAACTTGGTTTACCGGTTGGGTTAGCATCACCTTCCGCAGCCACGATGTATCCGACCTCTTTCAAGTATCAGAACTGTCTGCTAATTGCGATTAGCCAGAGTGGTCAATCAACCGATCTTTTAACCTTTGCAAAAGCTGCGCAGGCGGGCGGCGGATACCTGCTATCAATTACAAATGATGAGAATTCCCCGCTAGCAAAACTTTCCGATCTACATCTCGCAATTTTTGCAGGTCCTGAGCTAGCGGTGCCGGCGACAAAGTCCTATGTCGGCCAACTAATGGTCTCTTATTTACTAACTATGGCCTGGGCTAATAAATCACCAGATGTCGATTCGATTATTAATGCAGCATCGAGCATTGTTGATGATCAATCAGATTACAAATCATTTGCAAAACATCTTGATATTTCCAAACCAATTTATGTTCTTGGACGTGGATTCTCATATCCAAACGCCAAAGAGTTCGCGCTTAAGTTGCAGGAAACCTGTCTGATTCCCGTACAAGGAATGTCCTCTTCCGACTTTTTACATGGGCCAATCGCCTCTTTAAATAGCGAGGCTCAAGCTGTTTTCATCGCATCCGAGCATCTACCAAGCGAATCTTTTGGCGAAGCTCCACAGCGAGTTCGGAATGTAACTGGAAAAGTTCTTTGGATTGGAAATCCTGCAGTCACAAGCAATGAGGATGTTGTCTTAAAAACTCCGCAAACCCCCTCTGAGTTGACCGCTTCTATATCTGATGCCGTGGCTTTCCAGAAAATTACCCATGAATTGGCAACCTCAAATGGTCTTAATCCAGATAGCCCAGAGGGCTTGAGCAAGGTGACTATCACCCGCTAGTTAAAACGCGAGTGTTGTGAGAGGATTTTTAAATGGCCGCCGCACCGAAGAAGCACAAACATGTTGTGTTGCGCGAAAAGCTACAAACTAAGTTTTCTAAATTAAAACCACACTCGAAAATTCCTTCCGCGCGAGAGCTAGCTGTCACCTACGATGTTTCAATCATGACGATTCGCCAAGCGTTGGCGGGATTGCAATCAGATGGTTTGCTTTACACAATTCCTGGATCTGGAACTTATGTGGCAGGTGAAAAACTTTCAAAGAAGTTGGTTTTTGTTTCCTTTTCAGAGGAGATTAAAGAAAAAGGCATGAAGCCCAGCTCGCAAATTTTGAAAGCGGAAAAAGTTCAGGTAAATGACAAGAAATTAGCGGAAATCCTGCAGATTTCAGTGGGGGA
>CAYRXG010000124.1:0-2416 GCA_964428285.1 uncultured Clavibacter sp. | reverse complement strand
ATCAGCCAACTTCGCAAAGAGATCGCGGATAGCAACGGTTTGTGGTGCACGCTCGGCATATGCAAGGAGCAAAACCGGTTTCTCTTTTGAAACTTGGACAAAATCTGGCATCAAATTTTCGACAGTTACAGAGCTAGATGATGCTTGAGTTAGATTTTCTTTAGGTTTTCCTAATGAACTTAAATCAAAGGCTCTTCCAAAATTTGTCGGTGGCATACTCACTGCGGAATCCTCTCAGACTTTTCCAGAGTCAAAGCGATACGGTAGAACTTCTCTAATGTAGCTCTCGGTAGCATGTGGCAAGCCCAAATCGTGTCCAGCTTTCTCTCCGAGATACCAACGATGCTCTAGAACTTCGTGGAAGAACTGGGCATCTTCGACTCGTCCTCGCAGATTTACTGGAACTGAATTGACGACTTTGTAAAAAACTTCGCTCAACCATCTTTTCGCCGCATCTGACTCATCAGGAGTCGAACTAATTTCACGTGATCTAAAGCGATCAAAAGATGCGAGAATTCTTTTAGCTTGCAATTCTTCTACTTCTAAGCCCATCAAATTACGTAGTCGCTGGGAATGATAATTTGGAGCAACTAATTTAGGTGTGAATTTTAAAGTTCCACTATCGCCTTGCAATTGGAGATCAACTTCTTCTACGGCGAATCCGAGATCCTGCAAAGCACGCATGGCCTTCTCCACGGCATGTCGATCATTTGCCGGAAGGACTTGAGAATCACTTAACGCGCTCCATATTCGGCGATATCTCTTGATTACCGATTCACTTGCGCGTACCGGATCCATGCCTGGAAATAAAACTCCAGAAAGTCTTAAATCTTCTAATTCAGCTGCAACATTAAATTTAGCAATATCTAAATCATGTTCTCTTTGACCATCACTAAGTTTCTTCTGAAATTCACCAGTTTCAGCATCTACTAAATAGGCGGCAAATCCCTCAGCATCTCTGCGGAAAAGAGAATTGGATAATGAGCAGTCTCCCCACCAAAAACCTAATAGGTGCAATCTCACGAGCAAATAGGCAAGCGCATTCGCCATGTTAAAGACCTCATGTTGCGTAACTGTTCCACTCAAAATGACTCGATATGGTTGTGAAAAAGGTAGGAATCGAGTGACGATTGCACACGGTAATTCGTTTCCAGCACGATCGCGACGTCCATCTACAACCGCAACTTGTGCAACCGAAGGTGCGCCTCTTAATCCAAGTTCTCGAAGCGCCAAATATTCACGATGAGCAAATTCTGGAACAGTCTCTTTCACTGCGTAAATCTCAGACTCAGAATCAGAAGGATTGGCTCGCACTAACCTCACTATGTGGCGTGAAATACCGCGTTGCGCTGCCAATGATGAATCTTCTGGCCAATTCTCTAGTGGTATCTCCCAAGGTAGCTGTGAGAGCGATGAAATCTCATCACCAAGACCGGTGATATGTAATTGCGACTGAGTCGACATGGAAGCAATTCTTTCAGGCTCTAGACTTATCGCATGGCCGCATTACAAAGAGTCTTTAAGAAAACGAGAGTTAAATCGCCCACTTCAAATCGTAAGGGCGATGACTATGGGGTTAAAGGCGCTCCAATCAATACACAACATCCCTTTTACTTTGGATTTCTATTTGCAACTGGCGCCTTGGTCGCAATAGCTCTGCTACAGGCCCTGCAATCTGCAAGTCAAGTATTCATCTTGATCATAATTTCACTATTTCTAGCGATGGGTTTAAATCCTGCTGTTTCAACAATCGAATCACGTGGCGTACAACGTGGACTTTCAGTATCACTTGTAGTTATAGCTGTCCTTGTTGTTGTCGCTACTGCAGCCCTGGTGGTAATTCCTCCGGTATTTTCGCAATTAAATGATTTAGTTGAAGGTGCTCCGCAATTAATAGATTCTCTAAGAAGTAATCGAACTTTGTTACGACTCGATCAAGACTATGGCTTAATTCAAACCTTGCAGGAGAAGTTCCAATCCTGGTTCGCAGATGGAAAATTACTGACTGGAGCATTTGGTGGAGTCCTCGGCGTTGGAAAATCCGTGCTCTCTGGAGCTTTTTCAACTCTCACTGTTCTTGTTCTGACTCTATATTTTCTGTATTCGCTACCTAATGTGACAAAGGTTTTCTATCGCTTAACTCCCGCTTCTCGTCGTGACCGAATTTCAAAGATTGGTGATGCAATTATTGCCAGAGTCGGCTCCTTCGTCGGAAGTCAGATATTGATAGCTTTCTTTGCCTCAATTTTTGTTTTTATCCTTGGACTAACTCTTGACTTACCGTATGCCGCAGCTCTCGGAATGTTAATTTTATTTGTCGCTTTGATTCCACTAATTGGTCATTTTATTGGTGGAAGCATCGTTTCATTTGTAGCTCTAACGCAATCTCCACTCAAAGGATTACTGGCGCTATTGC
>CAYRXG010000123.1:0-2422 GCA_964428285.1 uncultured Clavibacter sp. | reverse complement strand
AGGTTGGCTCGGCCCTTAATTGGCTCTTTAATAAATGAAACTGTTGCTGATCCAAAGAAATCAATAGATGCAGTAATTCCAAAACCACCTGAAGGTCTAATAGATGTAACAAATGCAATTAATCTGGCTCTCTCTAGAACCACAAGTAATCAAGTGGAAACGCGTTGGTCAGATGCAACGGTGATAACAGCGCCCTGGCAGAAAGCGCAGAGCGATCCGGATTGGGCCGGTGAAGTAACTCATCGCGATAAACGTGAAGTAATGACTGATGCGCCAATGGAAAATGTCTGGCAATCAATTGAACAGATTGGTGGGGAAACCGGTTGGTATGGCGCAGATTTTCTCTGGTGGGCGAGAGGAATGCTTGATCGAATTGTTGGTGGCGTTGGATTACGACGTGGGCGACGCGATCCAAAACATTTACGAGTTGGCGATAGTTTAGATTTCTGGCGAGTAGAAACAGTTGAAAGGGAACGCGTGCTCCGACTTTATGCGGAAATGATTCTGCCTGGTAAAGCATGGTTGGAATTTAGAATTGAAAAAGTTGGCGATAAAACCAGAATTATTCAAGAGGCAACTTTTTCACCGCGAGGTCTCGGCGGCCAGCTTTATTGGTATGCGATCTTGCCGCTACATGCATTTGTATTTCCAACAATGCTCCGTAATATTGTGAGAAGCTCAAAGCGGAAGGCGCTATTTGGAAATGCATGAATTTGATGAAGAAATCGATGCGCTAGCCAAAGAGATTCTTGATTACTCACTCGTTAGATTAAAGAAAGATCCACCGCTGGATCGGCCATCGACCTATGAAGAACTTTATGCAGAAGCCGGTGAAACCATCACCGAATCAGGTTTGGGTGGAAGCAAAGCGCTTCAACTTTTTAAAGATGTCCTGGCTCCAGCGTGTATTTCAACAGATCATCCACGTTACTTAGCTTTCATTCCATCTGCTCCAACGGAATCTGCAAACTTATTTGATTTAGTAGTTGGTGCATCTGCACTTTATGGTGGTTCGTGGCTAGAAGGAGCTGGAGCGGTCTACGCAGAGAATCAAGCGCTGCGCTGGTTAAGTGATCTAGCAGGATTGCCAAGTACTTCTGGTGGTGTCTTTGTACAAGGTGGAACTATCGGAAATCTCTCGGCTTTAGTTGCAGCGCGGCACAATGCACGCGAAAAACATAAAGAAAATCCAAAGTGGGTAATTGCCTGCAGTGATCAAGCGCATTCTTCAATTAAGAGCGCTGCCAACGTTATGGATGTTGAGGTTCTTTCAATTCCAGTTGATGAAAAGGGTAAGTTGCAAGGAGAAACAGTTTTATCTTCGATAACTAACTTTCATAACTCAAATCCAGATAAACGTGTCTTTGCGATTGTTGCAACCGCAGGAACAACTAATTTAGGAATTATCGATGATCTTGACGGAATTGGTGTTGCGGCACGCCAATTAGGAATTTGGTATCACGTAGATGGCGCTTATGGATTAGCAGCGTTGGCATCACCAAAGAGCAAAGCTTTATTTAAGGGAGTTGAAAGCGCAGATTCCTTTATTGTCGATCCACATAAATGGTTGTTTGCACCATTTGATGCATGTGCTTTGATTTATCGCAATCCAGAAATCGCTCGTAAAGCGCATACCCAACATGCGGGATATCTTGAAACGTTGCAAAGCGCTAATGAATGGAACCCATCTGATTATGCAATTCATTTAACAAGAAGAGTTCGAGGCCTACCGTTCTGGTTTTCCTTAGCAGCTCATGGCACTAAGAAATATGCCGAAGCCATGGATAAGACGATGGAGACGGCTCGTGCGACAGCAGAATTAATCAAAGCTCATCCAAATTTAGAGTTACTTCTTGAACCAGAACTTTCAATTGTGGCCTTTACCCGAAAAGGGTGGAGTGAATCTGATTATCAAAAGTGGAGCGATAAATTACTAAATGATCAGATTGGTTTTGTAACTCCATCCAGTCACCAGGGAATACCGATACTTAGATTTGCCATCGTAAATCCTTGGACTTCAATCGAAGATATAAAAGTCATCTTAGAAACCCTTTAAATCCCAAGATTTTCAAAGTTCTCTTGTTAAATTTGACGCTATGGAAGAGCGGGCGTTACAAGGTAGCAATCTAGATTTGCGTTTGCTCGATTTCGAACGCGAATGGTGGCGCCATGCTGGAAGCAAAGAATCAGTAGTTAAAGAGAATTTTGGAATCTCTTTAAGCGAGTACTACGAACGCCTTAATCACCTGATCGATAGCGATGAGGCCCTGGCCGCTCAGCCCTTGCTGGTGAAGCGACTCCGCCGCCTGCGCGCCCAGCGGGTCGACCGCAACAAATAGTTCGGTACAACTAGCGCGGTCTTGGCTGAATAGTTTTGAGGTCTTTGGCCGAAAGCAAATGTTGTCGAGCGCGAGCGAGACGA
>CAYRXG010000122.1:0-2430 GCA_964428285.1 uncultured Clavibacter sp. | reverse complement strand
TTTGCAGCTGCCTTCTTCTTCGTTGCCACAATAACTCCTTCAGATCGCGGGATTTCCTGTCGCAAGCCTACCTTTCTATATAGCAATTCTCAGGTAAGGAAGCGTTGAGAAAAACGGGCAGAGTTGATACCGGCTTAATCAATAAGAAATGGCTTAATCAATGGGGTGATTTGCGCTAACGCTAGCGAGCGATGGCTGATGGCATCTTTCTCACTCGGATCTAACTCCGCCAAGGTTCTGCCATCACCGGAAATCGGCTCAAAAATTGGGTCGTAACCAAAGCCATTTTTGCCAGCCGGAGATCTTCGAATTTTGCCTTGCAGCTCACCTCGAACAATGAGATTTTCACCGGTCGGCTTGGCAAGCGCTATTACGGCAACAAACTTTGCGCTCCGTTTTGATTCTGTAACGTCTTTAATTTCATCCAATACCTTCTTTATATTCTCCATATCGCCACCACCTGACCAACGAGCAGAAAGGATGCCGGGTGCACCATTTAGGGCATCGACAGCCAGACCACTGTCATCAGCGATGGCAGGAATCCCCGTGAACTTTGCGATCGAAGTTGCCTTCAAAAGCGCATTCTCTTCAAAAGAATTTCCGGTTTCTGCAACTTCTGGAATTTCGATATCAATTACCAGTTCTATGCCTTGCGAATCTAATTGTAGAATCCTTTGAAATTCTTTTATTTTTCCAGAATTCTTACTTGCAACTACCAATTTAAGCATCTGTAATTGATTAATTTGATAGCGCGGATTTCTGAAGTTTTGTTAGTTCTTCACAACCAGCTAAGCCTAGATCCAATAGTTGATTCAATAATTCGCGCTTAAATGGAATTCCCTCTGCAGTGCCTTGAACTTCCACAAAATTTCCATCGCCCGTGCATACGATATTCATATCTGTATCAGCCGTTACATCTTCTTCGTAGCAGAGATCTAGCATCGGAACTCCATTAATGATTCCAACGCTGACTGCAGAAACTGAGCCTTGCAATGGAATTTCAGTTATATGCCCCTCGCCTTTTGCCCAGTTAAGTGCATCAACTAAAGCTACATACGCCCCAGTGATTGCTGCAGTTCGTGTTCCACCATCTGCTTGAAGTACATCGCAATCCAAAACAATTGTGTTTTCTCCAAGTCGTTTCATATCTACAACAGACCGGAGAGATCTTCCAACTAAGCGCGATATCTCTTGGGTTCGCCCACCTAATTTTCCTTTAACACTCTCACGATCGGAGCGAGTATGAGTAGCACGTGGCAACATTGCATATTCAGATGTAACCCAACCTTTTCCACTTCCTACCAACCAACGTGGAACTCCCGGATTAAATGTTGCAACGCAGAGCACCTTGGTATTTCCAAAGGAAACTAAAACGGAGCCCTCTGCTTTATTTAACCAATTTCGCTCAAAAGTAATCTTTCGAAGTTGATTAGCCTTTCGGCCATCAATTCTTACTGAATCATTACTCACTTAATTCTCCTTTGCCTGAGTGAACTTGGCCAACTTCTGGCCCCAAGAAACGACGAGCTAGCACAGCGAAACTATTAGTGTCACCACTGGAATAAAACTTATATGTCGGTTTACTTTTCTCTTCACGGAGAAGTTTATTTTCAACAAGGATTCGATATAAATCTTTTGCTGTTTCATCCGCGCTTGAAACTAAAGTCACTTCATTTCCCATCACATAAGAAATAACGCCAGTCAGCAATGGATAGTGAGTACATCCCAGCACTAAAGTATCAATTCCCTCTTTTCTAAGTGGAGCTAGGTAATGCTCTGCTTTCAGTTGCAGAGCAGCACCGCTGGTTTCGCCACGCTCCACAAAATCAACAAACTCAGGACAAGCAGTACTTGTAACTTTCAGTTGCGGAGCAGCAGCAAAAGCATCTTCGTAAGCTTTCGAATCTATTGTTGTTTGCGTTCCTATCACGCCAACTTTTCCAGATCTGGTGGCCGATACCGCCCTACGTACTGCAGGTTGAATTACTTCGATTACCGGGATCTCATAACGCTCTCGTGCATCACGTAAAGTCGCAGCACTTGCCGTATTGCAGGCAATGACAATCGCTTTAACTCCAGCGGCAACTAGCCGATCCATAATTTCGATCGCAAAAGTTCGTACCTCGGCCAAGGGCCTTGGTCCGTAGGGTCCACGTGCAGTATCGCCAAAATAAATTAGAGATTCATTAGGCAATTGATCGATAATTGCTCTTGCGACTGTTAATCCGCCAACGCCTGAATCAAATACTCCGATCGGCGCAGAGCTATTCGGATTAGACACTGCGAAAGTCTAAGCGAGCGCATGTCCGAATTGCCCTTTAATTCTGATATCACCCCAGATTTTCCAAAGTTTTCTCTATTTAACTGCGAGTTTGGGTTGAACAACTCATGAGTAGGGTAGACGCTTTTCCTTAAGTGTGGCCAAGGTCG
>CAYRXG010000121.1:0-2486 GCA_964428285.1 uncultured Clavibacter sp. | reverse complement strand
GTAGAAAGTGCTTTTGCGGGAAGACCTGGCGTGGATGTCGTACAGGACCAAAGATCTATCCTCGAAAAATTCTTTAGATTGCTTAATGTTCTGAGAGATGGCGCACTGGCTATTGGTTTCGCTAGCGTTCTAACGGCAGCGTTGCTAATTAGCAACACTCTCAGAATTGCTGCATTTAATAGACGCCGTGAAACAAATGTGATGAAGCTCGTAGGAGCAAGTTCCTTCTCGATCCAGTTACCTTTCATATTAGAAGGAGTATTTGCATCAATCGTTGGCTGGAGTTTTAGCCTTGGTTTACTTTCAGGCTTGAAGTATGTGATTGATGATCGAATCGCGCCGCTTCTTACATTCACAAATTTCTTTAGTTGGAGTGATGTCTGGCTAACTTCCGCTTACCTTTTGGGAACAGGTTTACTAGTGGCCACTGTTGCCTCTACTCTTACCCTTCGCAAGTACTTGAAAGTCTAGGCACGGTATAACTTTCAATATTAATTAAATCCGGGGGGATTCAAGATGGCAGCCAAGTCGAAGTCCCCAAAAGATTCACCTATTAGAACAAAATCTTTACCTATTAACACAAATAATGCGCAGTCAAAGAAAGGTTCTCGTTCAAGTAAATCTACAAAAACCATTCGGAACTTTTCAAACGAGATAGGTGCAAATAAAAACGTATCAAACCCGAAGGCTTTAAAACTTGATAATTCATCAAAACTTGAGCGTATTCGATTTATCTTCCTCAGTGCTTTTATTGCAGGGCTAACGTTTGTTCTTGGCTTGGGAATTGGTAATAGAACAGGTGATTCAGTTGTTGATAATGCGATAAATAGAATAATTAGTAACGTTCCAAACGAAATTGATAAGTCTGCGATTGAGAGAGCTGCAATTGAAGGAGCGTTAAAAGCCACGGGAGATCAATGGGCCAACTACTTCCCAAACTCCGCATTAGATATATTTAATAATCGGTCTGCAAACCAAATGACAGGTATCGGAATTGCTTTAAGCAAGAAGAAGTCAGGTGCTCTAGAGATTTCGCAGATACTTGATAATTCACCTGCTAGTTATTCATTACTAAAAGTCGGTGACCAAGTACTTGAAGTTAACGGTACTGATGTGCAAGGAGCGTCTGTTGAAACCGCACTTGCCTTAATTCGATCGGAAATCGGTTCAGCTGTAGATATCTCGGCTGCCCGCGGGAATTCAAAATTTCGGGTCACTTTGAAAAGTGAAAAGGTTTCACTGCAAACGGTAAAAGCGTCACAGATTGAAAACTCAGTTGGTTATTTCAAAATTTCAAATTTTGCAACTAGTACATATGAAGAAATGCAGTCAGCTTTTTCACAATTAAATACAGACTCGGGAGTCATTATTGATCTTCGGAATAATCCTGGTGGACTAATTCAGTCGGCTGTAAATGTTGCACGACTATTTGTAAAAAGTGGAGTTATTACTTCTTATAAATTAGCAGATGAAGAAAAGGTTTATTCCGTCAGCAATTCCAAACCGATACTTGTACCACTTGTCATTATTGTGAATCGCAATACGTCAAGCGCGGCTGAGATGTTTGCCGCTGCCATGCAGGATAGAAATCGAGGAGTGGTAATTGGCGAGCGGACATATGGAAAAGGTTCTGTACAAGATTTTGTGGAACTTAAAGATGGATCTAAATTAGAAATCACTGTTGCCCTCTACTTAACACCCTCTGGAAGATCGATTGACGGAGTTGGAGTAACCCCAGATTTAGTGGTCAAAGAATCTGATCTAACTATTAAAGCACTTCAGATCTTGGGTGGATTAGCCGAATTGAGCACGAAAAAATAGAAGGTTTCAGCATCAATGAATAAATGTGAGGCAAATGACTTTTCGAAGATTACTCTTAGCAGGTGGTAAAAGAAACTGGCAAAAAACTTATAGCCCAAAATAAAAAGGGGCGTCATGATTACTTTATTGACGAAACCTTTGAGGCGGGTTTAGTTCTTATGGGAACTGAAGTTAAATCTCTCCGGGCCGGACGAGCCACATTGACTGATGGTTATGGAACTGCAAAAGATGGTGAACTCTGGTTATGCGGAGTTCATATTCCTGAATACAACGAAGGGTCTTGGACAAATCACGAACCCCGCCGCGAGCGAAAACTTCTCATGCACAAAAGAGAAGTTACGAAACTAATTGGAACTTTAAAGGAATCTGGGCTCACTCTTATCCCTCTCTCACTTTATTTTAAAGATGGAAAAGCGAAAGTTGAGATGGGACTTGCTCGAGGCAAAAAAGCACACGATAAACGAGCTTCGCTTATGGAGCGTCAGGCATCTCGAGAGATAGATCGTGAACTTTCCAGAAGGGCATCTGGAAAGAGTGGAAGTAAAAAGAACTACGACGACTAAACAGCTTGCCTTCATCGACTAAATGCTTGCATTCATCGACTAAACAGCTTGCCTTCATCGACTAAATGCTTGCATTCATCGACTAAATATCCGGTGTTTATG
>CAYRXG010000120.1:1262-2535 GCA_964428285.1 uncultured Clavibacter sp. | reverse complement strand
AAAGGTTACGACTCCCAATACCAACCGCTTCAAAATAGAGCAGATAAATTAATGCGAGATCTTGGCTGGAACGAAGATCGATATCGATGCAAAGTTTTCAAAGGAGCCGCTCATAATGAACGTGCTTGGTCACGACAGATTAAAGAACCGCTAACTTTTTGGTTAGAGAATTAAGCTAACTTCAAAATATCCGACCAACCGGCAACTGAATCAGGTTTTCTAGAACCCTTTCCGATATATCTAGATGATGGTCGAATTAAACGTCCAGTTTTCTTCTGCTCCAAAATATGTGCGCTCCAACCTGCAGTCCGTGCTGAGGTAAACATCGGTGTGAACATATTTGAAGGAACTTGCGCAAAATCAAGTAATACCGCCGCCCAAAATTCCACGTTAGTTTCTAAAACGCGATCTGGACGACGTTCACGAAGTTCGGCAAGTGCTGCTTCTTCAAGTGCCTTCGCAACTTCGTAACGTGGCGCCTTCAACTCTTCACAGGTACGACGGAGAGTGCGCGAGCGAGGATCTTGCGCACGATAAACGCGATGTCCAAATCCCATCAAACGCTCACCTTTATCTAATAAATCTTTTACATATTTACGAGCATCGCCGCTCTTTTCAACTTCTTCAATCATAAATAAAACTCGAGATGGTGCACCACCATGGAGCGGGCCGCTCATGGCACCGATTGCACCAGATATTGAAGCAGCAACATCAGCACCGGTCGAGGCAATTACTCGAGCGGTAAATGTCGATGCATTCATGCCGTGCTCTGCTGCAGATACAAAGTAAGCATCAATTGCTTTTACGTGATCTGGATCTGGTTCGCCGCGCCAACGAATCATCATCTGTTCTACAACATTCTTACCTTCGGCAACTCTGCTTTCCGGGACTGGATTTTCTTTTCCGCGTGCAGATTGCGCAACAAAAGATAGAACCATCGTTGAAGTTCTTGCTAAATCTAGGCGAGCTTGTTCATCTGAAATATCTAGTAGTGGTTTCATTCCATAATGCTTTGCCAGCATCGCTGTTGCAGATTGTGCATCAACACGAACATCGCCAGAATGAACGGGCAGAGAAATTGCATCAGCAACTGGAAGTCCAGGTGCAAATGAATCATCGACAAGAAGTCCCCAAACATTTCCAAATGAAACTTTGCCAACAAGATCTTCTATATCTACGCCACGATAACGGAGTGCACTGCCTTCTTTATCTGGCTCAGCAATTATTGATTCAAATGCGATGACGCCTTCAAGACCGGGCTTAAAGTCATCGC
>CAYRXG010000120.1:0-1252 GCA_964428285.1 uncultured Clavibacter sp. | reverse complement strand
CGTATTCTGCCCACATCAGGCGTCAGTACCCAACCTGGGATGACCTCACGCGGAAAGTGACGTTAGATACACCTATGGATCGCGAAGCAATCTCATCGATGCGAAAGTCATATGGCGAGGTCGGTTTAGAAAAGAGCGATGAAAACCCAATTAAGCAATTTATTCTCTGGTTGGCCGAGGCTGCAGCAAATCCAATGATTGTCGAAGCCAATGCAATGGTCTTATCTACTGTTAATAATGGCGAACCATCCTCTAGAACAGTTCTCTTGAAAGATGTTAGTGAAGCTGGTTTTACCTTCTTCACAAATTACGAATCGAAAAAAGCGGCTGATATATCTAACAATCCAAATGTGGCTCTCTTATTTCCTTGGTATCCGATGGAGCGACAAGTAAAAATTATGGGTAAAGCTGAAAAAGTTTCTCCGTCGGAGTCAGATGCGTATTTCGCAACGCGACCGTGGTCGAGTCAAATCGGCGCTTGGGCAAGTAATCAATCACAACCACTTTCCGCTCGAGAAGATCTTGAAAGAATTTATAAAGAATTGGCGGAAAAATATCCAGAAGGAAGTTCCGTTCCTCGCCCGCCACATTGGGGTGGCTACTTGGTAATTCCTAAACAAATTGAATTTTGGCAGGGTCGTTACTCAAGGCTCCATGACCGAATTCGTTACACCAAAGCCATTCCAGTAACTAATTGGAATATTCAACGAATCTTCCCGTAGGCTTGCCATCTTATGTCCGACATTAAAATTCCAGACTCGATTAAACCAAAGGATGGTCGCTTTGGTTGCGGTCCTTCCAAGATTAGAGATGAAGCACTTGCAAATCTCTCTGCAAAAAGTAAATCAATTCTTGGAACATCTCATCGCCAAAAAGCAGTAAAGAACGTTGTAGGTGAAATTCGATCAGGGTTAACCTCCCTATTTAATCTGCCAGAGGGTTATGAAGTTGTCCTTGGCAATGGTGGTTCTACCGCATTTTGGGATATTGCAACTTTCAATTTAATTGAGAAGCGATCGCAACATCTTTCATTTGGAGAGTTCTCCGCAAAATTTGCTTCTGCTGCGCAAGCTGCGCCATTTTTAGATGAACCATCAGTAATCAAATCCGAACCTGGTTCGCACCCACTTACTAAAGTTGAAGCCGGTATTGACCTTTACGCACTTACTCATAATGAGACTTCAACTGGCGTTGCGATGCCGATTAATCGAGTTGCTGGCGATGGCCTTGTTGTAGTTGATGCAACTAGCGC
>CAYRXG010000119.1:0-2574 GCA_964428285.1 uncultured Clavibacter sp. | reverse complement strand
GAAGCGAGCTGGCCTCTGGGATGAAGTTAAGGATCGACTAGATGAATATGGTGGAGCGCTTTCTGGCGGACAGCAACAGCGCCTTTGTATCGCGCGCTCATTAGCGGTTAATCCAAAAGTTCTTCTGATGGATGAGCCGTGCTCGGCACTTGATCCAGGATCCACTCTTCGAATTGAAGAGACTATTCGTGAGCTATCCGAAAGCATCAGCATCGTCATCGTCACCCATAACATGCAGCAAGCTGCGCGCGTATCGGATTACACCGCATTCTTCTTATCTGAGGGTGGACCGGGACGATTAGTTGAAATGGGAAGCACCTCTGAAATCTTCTCTAATCCGAAAGATCAACGAACTTTGGATTATGTGACAGGTCGATTTGGCTAAAACTCGTACACCAATTGTTTACTCAATCTACATGTGTTGTTTTCTAGGACTACCTAAGTTATTGGGTTAAGAAAAATAGTTTTCGCCTTACGAACTTAACCAACAAGGGGGAATAATGTTGTTAAAGAAGAGATTGGCGAAAATTTCAATCGCCACTTCTGCACTACTTTTAATCGCAGCTCCTGCATTTGCCGGATCAATTAATGGCAGCGGAGCTACTTTTGCCGCACCTTTAGTAGATGCTTGTAAGGTCGATTTTGCTGCTGAAACCGGTCACACCGTCAATTACTCAGGTGGCGGATCTGGAAAAGGACGTTCAGATTTCACCGGTAACCTCGTCGATTTCGCAAATTCCGATGCGCCATATTCCTCAGGCGAACCATCTAATTTAGTTTATGTTCCAGCCTACGCGGCACCAATTGCAATTATGTATAACTTACCAACGGTAAAGGAACCGATTTATCTATCACCTGCTTCAATCGCCAAAATCTTCTCAGGCTACATAACCAACTGGAATGATAAAGCTCTCGCAAAAGATAATGAGCGCACCGTAAAGACTCCGGTATTCCAGACAAAAAAAGTTTCAGTCAAAGATAAAAATGGCAAGATGGTGACAAAGACTGTTCCAGTGCTTGATAAAAAAGGAAAGCCAGTTATCAAGAAGTACAACACCAAAACTGTAAATATCGATTTACCGAATCAGCAGATCACTGTTTGGTATCGCACAGATTCATCTGGAACTAGTGAAAACTTCACCAGATTCCTACGCGGTGCAAATGCTGCAACAGGCAATTCAAGCCTCTGGCCAAAGGCTCAGAACACAACCTTTGCTAACGGAACTCCAAATAACATCTCCACATTCTTCAACTTCCAAGGTGCATCTGGTTCAGCAGCAAATGCTGCCGGCGTAGCAAAAACAGTAGGTGGAATAACCTATTCAGAGTTAAGTTTTGCCTTGGATAACAAACTTCCTGTTGCCTATGTACAAAATGCCGCTGGTGAGTTCGTAGCACCAGATGCAGCTGGAACATCAGCATTCCTTGGCGGTGGAACCATTAAAGATAATGGAACCGTAGATGTTGATTTTGCCAAGAAGATTCCTGGCGCCTACCCAATCGGAACTACCTCGTACGCTCTTGCGTACGTCTCTGGAAAGAATTCAGAAAAACAGGCAATTGTTAAGCAGTTCCTTACATATATGTTGGATAAGTGCCCCACAAAGCATCCAGAAAAAGGTTTTGCCCAAATCACTGGACCTTTGTATGACAAAGCAAAACAACAGATAGCAAAGATCAAGTAATTAAATCGAGGTAACCAAACCCCTGCGCCCGTGGCGCAGGGGTTTGGTTTATCTTTAGACGTGATCAAAATTGATGGCGGTTTATCGACTGCCCTTGAGGCTCAAGGTGCAGATCTAAAGAGCATTCTTTGGACCGGTGAGCTAATCGAGAAAAATCCTGATGCAATTGTTGCTGCGCATAAAGCCTTCATCTCATCGGGTGCGCAGATAATTATCACATCAAGTTATCAAGTTTCCTTTATTGGTCAAGAGAAGACTGGCAAGAGCGATCAAGAAATCTCGGATCTCCTAAAAACATCTACAAAGCTAGCAAGAATTGCCTCAGAAGGTAGTAGTGCAAAAGTTGCAGCGAGCATTGGGCCTTACGGTGCTGCGCTTGGAGATGGCAGCGAGTATCGAGGGAATTATGGAATTTCTGAAAGCTCTTTGAAAGATTTCCATCTAAAGCGAATTGAATTACTGGCAGAAACCAATCCGGATTTATTCGCGATCGAAACTATTCCATCGCTCACCGAAGCAAAGATAATTGAAGAAATTGTCATACAGACAGATATTCCATATTGGATATCTTTTTCTTGCAAGGATGGACGGAATATCTCGGAAGGTGATTCGCTCGATGATGCCATTTCTGCGCTATCAAAGTTTGAAAATCGAATTGCTGTGGGCATTAACTGCACTGATCCCAAGTTCGTTACTCCATTATTAAACAGCGTCTCCGTTAAAGAGGATTTTGTTTTATATCCAAATGCCGGAAGAGTTTGGGATGCAGATGCAAAAGTTTGGATTGGCGATCTGGCAGGATTTAATCAATATGTTTCTAAGTGGATTGCCTTGGGAGCTCAATTTATCGGTGGCTGCTGTGGGGTCGGGCCAGCACAAATCGCGGAGT
>CAYRXG010000118.1:0-2580 GCA_964428285.1 uncultured Clavibacter sp. | reverse complement strand
CGATCGGCAAATTCTTTTGCAGTTGCTTCCAACCCAGTTTTATCAAGATCGGCAATTGCAAGGTTTGCACCGAGTGAAGCAAGGTAAAGTGCAATTCCACGTCCGATACCGCTGCCAGCGCCAGTTACTACATAAATAGATCCAACAAGTGGTGGGGCTTTCGGTTTTAGCTTTAATTTATAAAGTTCCATTGGCCAATAATCAAATCCAAAGATTTCACTATCTGGCAAAGCGCGTGGTTTCTTGAATGAATCGACAACCGTTGCGCCAACGCTATGTGTATGAAATGCGATATCAGCAAGCATCTTGGTCTCGCCAATAGTTGATGCTGCCCCAACCATTCCAAGTCCAGGAACTAGGAAAACTCGCGGATCGTTACCATGGCTGACATATCCAGCAGGAAGTAATGATTTGTTCGCTTCAAAATAAGCAGCATATTTCTCTTGATAATCACTTACTGATTTATCAATACTTTCCGTGGTTGTGGCACACGACCATGGTCTAATTCGCAACATGTGATCAGCGCTTGCGGCTCCGGCAGCAAGAACTTTTGGTAAGTCTGGCCGATCTGCAATCTGGCGAAGGCGGTTATCTGTACGCAGTACTTGTCGCTTTCCAAGGCGACCACGCAGCTTCAATAACAATTCGCGAATCTGCTCATCAGATAAATCTTGGTGTTTGAAATCTGCCTGCGGTGGCTTCTTTAAGGTGTTTAAGTAACTCTGCGCTTTCTCAACTGCAGCTAAAGTCTTTGCATAACACTTATCGCTATCGTCATCCCAAACAATTAGTCCATGGTGAGCAAGGATTACTCCCTCGCTATTGTTTAATTCACTAACCAATTTCGACAGTTTAAAACCTGGACGTAACCATTCCACATAAGCAAAGCCGTCACCGAGAGCATCGCGAACGGCATCTTTTCCATCTTCATGATTGGTAAGAGCGCAAATTGAATCTGCATGCACATGATCAATATGTCGTGCTGGTAAAAATGCATGTAACAAGGTTTCAATCGATGGCCGACGTGCGGTTGGATCAACTAGCGCCCGGGTCACGTAATCAACCATGGTCTCGTCATCTAAATCATTATTTTTATGCAGTGCAATCAATTCCTCTAAGTAAAGAGCGGGATAATCAACGGCTTCGCCATATTGCATATCGGCGCCCGAACCTTTTACCCAAAGGACATTTCGATTTCTTCCTAAGTGATCTACTACTTCACCTTTTGCAGAAGTATTGCCGCCACCATAAACAACAAGCGATTGATCGCTACCAATTTTCTTTGAGCGCGTAACTAGATTGGCAAGTTCTTTATCGATCACAACATCTCTCCACTCATTGGTTGATAAACGGCCTTTTCGGTGATGATAGCTGTTATGTATTGCGCAGGCGTAACGTCAAAAGCAGGGTTGTAACTCTTTGATCCAACGGGCGCAATCTCTTTGGCAGAAATCTGAGTTACTTCTGTATCACTACGAAATTCAATTTCGATCTCCGCGCCAGTTTTCAAGGTTCTATCTATGGTGGATTCTGGAGCTACGACTAGGAATGGAACATTTCTTGCAGCGGCAGCTACTGCAACTGAAAGTGAGCCAATTTTGTTTGCGGTATCTCCATTCTTCGCAATTCGATCGGCTCCTATTAAAACAGCATCAATCAGACCAGAAAAGATTGCGCTGGCAGCTGCGCCATCAGGCAATATTCGATATGGAATATTCAATTGAGAAAGTTCCCAAGCAGTTAGTCGAGATCCTTGAAGTAAAGGTCTGGTTTCATCTGCAAAAACTTCACTTACTAAACCGCGATCAAAAAGATCTCTGATAACACCTAGCGCTGTTCCCCATTCAGTTGTGGCAAGTGCGCCGGTATTGCAATGTGTAAGCAGTCGCATCTGATTTGATTTTGATTTGCTCGAAAGTAGACCGGAAAGGAAATCGCCACCTCTTTTGCCCATTGCGCGGTTTGCTCTTGCATCTTCATCAGCAATTTCCAGTGCACGTTTTAAGACAGCTGCTGAACCATCTGAAATAACTTTCATCGCTTGGTCAACTCCCCAAGCAAGATTGACAGCAGTAGGTCTGGCGTTTCGAAGATCCGCAATTGCTTTTTCCCTGGTGCTAGCACTCCAGTTTTCAGCTTCTGCATTCTTAACAATTAACGCAACTCCCATGGCGCCTGCAACACCAAGTGCTGGAGCGCCTCGCACCGCTAAAGATTTAATTGCAGAAATTAAATCTGTATGAGTCTTGATATCTATTTCTTCGGCAATCTGTGGCAATTTTGTCTGGTCCAAAAGTCGGACAAATCCACCTGATTCATCGCGCCAAGAAATGGTCCGCATCTTCCTAGCCTAAACCCTGAGTTGATACTTGCCGTACGTTACCTATTCGTGATGAAACGCTCATTAAGTTATTTCCCTGATCCTTGCTGGATTAGAAATATCTCTTGGATAGGATTCCAAGCATCAGCCAGCGCCTCCCCACGTTCGTTGATATTCGATCGGATGTGCAACTTGCACGAAGAATTTTGAGAGGAGATCCATGTTAAAGCGTCTTGCGGCAATCGTCGCAGCGTTAAGCC
>CAYRXG010000117.1:0-2593 GCA_964428285.1 uncultured Clavibacter sp. | reverse complement strand
GCCAACTTGCCCGCGAATTGCATCCAGATAAAACCAAAGGCGATAAGAAGTTAGAGGATCGATTTAAAGAAGTCTCTGAGGCTTACGACATTCTTAGCGATGATAAGAAGCGCGCTGAATATGATCAAGCACGCGAGATGTTTAAATCCGGTGCTTTTCGCCAAGGTGCAAATCAATTCTCTGGTGATTTCAGCGATCTCTTTAGTGGCGGTGATATCTTCTCTTCAATCTTTGGTGCACGCCGCGGTCCACGAAAAGGCGCAGATACTCAAAGTGAAATCACAATTTCGTTTCGCGATTCCATCTTTGGTAAAGAAGTAGATCTAAAACCAAATCTCACCGTACGCATTCCAGCTGGAATTACCGATGGCGGAAAGATTCGCGTCAAAGGTCGCGGCCAACCAGGTGAAGCCGGTCCTGGTGATTTATACCTATTAGTTAATGTGGTTCCACATCCAGTCTTCTCTCGCAAGGGCGAGAACATCCATCTCGACTTGCCAGTCAGTTTTACGGAAGCCGCACTTGGTGCAGATGTGCCAGTTCCAACCCTGGAAGGTGATCAAGTTAAATTACGAATCGCACCAGGCACACCAAATGGCAAAACTTTCCGAATTAAAGGCAGAGGTGTTAAGAAAGGCGTTAACGCAGGCGATCTATTAGTCAGTATCGATGTCCAAGTTCCACAACGCGTCGACGGCAAAGCTAAAAAAGCTCTGGAAGATTTCGCCGAGGCAACCAAAACAGAAGATTTGCGTAGCGATTTCATTCAACGCTCCCGCGCGTAATAGGCTCGCACCATGTTGGCGCGCGATTTACTAAAAGAAGAGATTCTCAAAAAAGCTGTCGTTAAAGGAAAAGTAATTCTCTCTTCTGGCAAAGAAGCGGATTTTTATGTTGATCTTCGTCGCGTAACTTTAGATGCTGTAGCAGCTCCACTCGTGGGACAAGCAATGTTGGAAGCAACCAAAGAATTTGATTATGAAGCAGTTGGTGGATTAACTCTTGGTGCAGATCCTGTAGCAACAGCGATGATGCATGAAGCAAAAAAACAGGGAAGAATTTTAAATTCTTTTGTAGTAAGAAAAGAAGGAAAAGCCCATGGTTTGCAACGAAGAATTGAAGGACCAGATGTTAAAGGCAAAAGAGTTTTAGCTGTTGAAGACACCTCAACAACTGGCGGTTCAGTATTAACCGCTGTTGAAGCGCTAAATGAAGCTGGCGCAATTGTTGTTGGTGTTGCAGTTATTGTTGAACGAGGTGCGAAAGAAAAGGTGGAAAGCGCTGGTCTTGAATACCGCGCAGCCTTCTCACTTTCAGATCTCGGACTATAAGAAACCCCCATTCACGCTCAGGATTAGGCAATTGGCGGGGGCATGCGCTTACACTTTCGCCTAATCACAATCACCTGGAGGAAATATGAGAGCCCTTATCGGCGCTAACTCACTTGTGGAAGTAACCGGTAGCAACCTAAATCTGGTCTACCTAGTCCTTGGCGTATCCCTTGTCGCTCTTGCAATTGCGCTCGCGCTACGTGCGCAAGTCTTAAGCGCATCTGATGGCACAGCGAAGATGCAGGAAATCGCCGCGGCGGTTCAAGAAGGTGCAGCCGCTTATTTAGCTCGCCAATTCCGCACACTCTCTTTCTTTGTTGTAATTGTTGTAGTTCTTCTCTTTGCTCTTCCCGGTGATACCGATGTGAAGATCGGCCGCTCCATATTCTTCTTAGTTGGAGCCGCTTTCTCTGCACTCGTTGGTTACCAAGGTATGTGGCTAGCGGTTCGCGCAAACGTTCGCGTTGCCGAAGCTGCCCGCCAAGGTTCAGCAGAGCGCTCGGTACAAATCGCATTCCGTACCGGTGGCGTTGTTGGAATGCTTACTGTTGGTCTTGGTCTTTTAGGTGCATCACTTGTGGTTGTTATTTATCGCGCTGATGCTCCGGCAGTTCTCGAAGGTTTTGGTTTTGGCGCTGCGATGCTGGCGATGTTTATGCGAGTTGGTGGCGGAATCTTTACCAAGGCTGCCGATGTTGGCGCTGACCTTGTCGGTAAAGTTGAAAAACATATTCCAGAAGATGACCCACGTAACGCTGCAACAATTGCCGACAACGTCGGTGACAACGTCGGTGACTGCGCTGGTATGGCAGCCGACCTATTTGAATCTTATGCAGTTACCTTGGTTGCATCGCTAATTCTTGGTAAAGCCGCATTTGGTGATAGCGGACTTATCTATCCATTGATCGTTCCAGCTATTGGAATTCTTACTGCAATCCTAGGAATCTTCTTAACCAGATTACGTTCCACAGATCGCAGCGCAATGAGCGCAATCAATCGTTCGTTCTATATGTCTGCAGTAATTTCTGCTGTCCTTGTTGGACTTGCAACATATACATATCTACCAGATAGCTACTCAGCACTTACTGGTCTTGATCCAGCAACTGCAGAATCCATCACGGTAAATCCACGAGTATTTGCACTTGGCGCCGTATTGATCGGAATTGTTCTTGCTGCAGCAATCCAGATGCTTACCGGTTTCTTTACTGAAGTTGGCAAGCGTCCAGTAAATGATGTTGCTGCATCTTCAAAGACTGGCCCTG
>CAYRXG010000116.1:0-2675 GCA_964428285.1 uncultured Clavibacter sp. | reverse complement strand
GAATCGGGATTGATAACACTACCTGAAATCGAGAAATTAAATTTAGATTTTGATCGGATTTTGATTTTAGCTTGTGGCACCGCTTATCACGCAGGTCTAATTGGAAAGTATGCCCTTGAAGAATGGAGTAAGACTCCGGTTGACGTCGAACTCGCTTCAGAGTTTAGATATCGCAATCCAGTACTTTCGAAGAAAACTTTGGTTATTACAATTTCGCAATCGGGCGAGACCATGGATACTTTAATGGCGCTGCGCCATGCAAAATCTCTTGGCGCATCAACAATTTCAATTTGTAACACTATTGGTTCAACAATCCCGCGCGAATCAGATGCTGTGCTTTACACGCATGCTGGACCAGAAATTGCGGTGGCTTCTACCAAGGCGTTACTTACTCAGATTGTTGCAATTTATTTATTGGCGATGAGTTTTGGTAAAGGAAAAGCTGGAGTTGATTTAAAGAAGATAGCCACTGAGCTGCTTTCGCTCCCCAATAAAGTTGAAGAGATTTTGGAAACTGTTGAGCCACTTCGGGAGATGACTCGTGGCTACAAAGATGCCACTTCTGTCCTATTCCTTGGGCGCCAAGTTGGATATCCAGCCGCTTTAGAAGGTGCGCTTAAATTAAAAGAGTTGGCCTACATGCATGCCGAAGGATTTGCAGGTGGCGAACTAAAACATGGACCGATTGCTCTAATCGAAAATGGCACACCTGTAATTGCAATAATTCCATCGGAAGAGAGTGAAATTGCTGCAAAGATGAAGAGCAATATTCAAGAAGTTATTGCGCGCGGTGCAAAGGTAATCGCAATCGCTGATTCCAGCGTCAAAATAGATCTGCCTACAATAATTAGAATTCCGACCACACTTGATTTACTACAACCCATTCTTGCCATAGTTCCATTACAAGTATTTGCATATGAGATGGCAGTTGCCCGCGGCAACGATGTTGATCAACCAAGGAATTTAGCAAAGTCGGTGACTGTCGAATGAGTTTAGATGATGTTGTAGATCAACGAATTGAGATTCGCCGCGCACAAATGAAGAGCGCCTTACGTTGGTCTGGAGCGTTATTCGTCGGGTTTGTTTTGGTTACCTTAGATATTTATTTTGAAGGCTTACTCTGGCGAATCGATCAATATGTTGCTGATATCAAGCGACCAGTGTTCACCGGTTTTACTAATTTCTTGATATTGCGAATTGATGATTTAGGTTTACGTTGGGTTACTGCCTCAATTCTTTTGATTATGGCAATTTTGGTCAGCCGTAGATTTAAGTCCTGGCGCCCTCTAAACCTTTCAATTCTTTCCTTAATTTTTCTAAATCTCTTTGTTGGTGCTGCCAAGATTGGCTTGGGCAGATGTAAAGCCAGAGAAGATTTTGATCTCTGTATGTTTAGCGGTGGCATGGCATATCCAAGCGGACATATTGCAAATGCTCTAGTGACTTGGGGTCTATTTGCTTACATTATCTTTAGATATACCCACCGTGCTCCTTTTGAAGGATTACGTCTTTATTGGTTGGTCGCATTAATTTCAATCTCGGTTGGAATAGTTTCACTTCTGCGTAATACCCATTGGTTTACCGATTTGATTGGTGGAATGTTCCTAGGTGGATCGATACTGATTCTCGTGGTTGCAATCGATAGATTTATTCCATCTAATAGACAACCCTCATAGGATTAGGTTATGAATCGGGCGGAAGCCATAATCGACTTAAATGCGCTAGAAAAAAATGTAAAGCGACTCTTATCCGGAACTAGCGCAGCCGGTCTTGCCGTTGTAAAAGCTGACGCATATGGCCATGGCTTATTGCCAATCGCAGAGCGTGCAGTTGCCGCTGGCGCCAAGTGGGTTGGGACGGCGCTGCTTGAAGAGTCAATCAAGCTTCGCCAAGGCGGAATCAAGACGCCAATAATTGCTTGGCTAACACCAATTCATGATGACTTCGAGAGCGCGCTACGTAATCAAATTGATCTAGCAATACCATCTCTTGATCATTTAGCTGCGGTTCTAAAGGCAAGTGAAGTTACTAAAGAAGTGCCACGAATTCATTTAGAAGTCGATACTGGAATGACCCGTGGTGGCGCCCTCGGTGAATGGCGATCGCTCTTACATGCAACAAGTGATCTGGTTAAAACAAATCGGATTAAAGTAATTGGAATCTGGTCACATTTTGCAAGAGCAGATGAACCAGGTCATGCTTTCAATGAAGAGCAAATTAAGAATTTTGAAGAGCGCGTCTCGGAAGCGCAAGGATATGGAATCAAACCGGAGCTTCTTCATTTAAGTAATTCTGCTGCGACTTTAGTTAATAAAAGAGCGCATTACGATTTAGTTCGAATGGGAATCGCAATGTATGGATTGTCTCCAGATGTGACCGCGATGGGAGACTCTGCGAAATTAGATTTGCAGCCAGTTATGAGTTTGCGTTCCCAACTTCACTTAGTAAAAGATGTTCCAGCAGGCGTTCAAGTTGGATACGGTGGGACTGCCATAACAAGAGAAGCAACTAAAGTTGGAGTTATCACGATGGGTTACGCCGATGGCGTGCCAAGAAATGCAAATGCAACAGCTGGCGTACTCGTTGGTAATAAAAAGGCACCGATTCTTGGTCGGGTTTCAATGGATCAATTTGTTGTTGATTTAGGTAACAATTCGATAGCGCGCGCTGGCGAT
>CAYRXG010000115.1:0-2683 GCA_964428285.1 uncultured Clavibacter sp. | reverse complement strand
GATGAAGTTAGAAATGATCCAGCGGTTATTGCTGCCTATCTAGGAACTGCGGGTACAAAATGACTTCATTAGTAGTTAATAATCTTTCAGTTAGCCACGGGGCAATTCGCGCACTTTCCAATATCAGTTTTGAAGTTGGCGAAGGTCAACTAGCAGCAGTTATCGGTGCAAATGGTGCGGGGAAAACAACGCTACTTAGAACTCTCTCAGGGTTAAAGAGCGCGGAAAATGGAACTGCAACTTGGCGCGAGCGAAATATCTTGGGAGTGAAACCAGAGGATTTAGTTCGACGCGGAATCTCACATGTCTCGGAAGGAAAATCAGTAATTCCAGAGCTAAGCGTTAAAGAGAATTTATTGGTCGGTGGATTGTGGCGTCGAAATCGCGCCGATACCGCAAAGGCAATTTCAGAAGTCGTAGAACTATTTCCGCGACTTGGGGAACGTATGGAGCAGAGTGCAAATACTCTCTCAGGTGGCGAACGACAGATGTTGGCGATCGGTAGATCTTTGGTTTCGCGGCCAAAACTCTTATTGCTAGATGAACCATCATTAGGTTTAGCACCTTTAATTATTGAACAAATCTTTGCCGCGATAGATAAATTACGTAAATCCCTTGGGATGACGGTGGTTCTAGTGGAACAGAATGCAGCAAGCGCGTTAGCAATTGCTGATACTGGTGTCATTCTTAATCTTGGTGAATTAGTAGCATCCGGAAATGCGCAAGATCTAATGGCAGATCCTGCGCTCAAGTCAGCGTATTTGGGGTACTAATGAGAGAACTTATTGGAACGCTCTTAATCGGTTTAACTCTCGGTTCAATTTACAGTTTGATGGCGCTCGCCTTAGTTCTTGTCTGGCGCTCTACTCGGGTAATTAACTTCGCCCAAGCTGGCCAAGCAATTCTTACTACTTATATTGCATATGAGATTGTTACTCGAACCGGAGTCTTCTGGCTAGCTGTTTTATTCGCCGTTGTTGCCGGTGCGCTACTTGGCGCCGGAGTCGAATATTTCTTGATGCGAACGCTTTTCAAACATGTGGATGAGGGTCCAGTTGCATCTTTGGCGCCAGTAATTGCAACTCTTGGATTGCTGGGAGTAATTCGCAGCATTGTTGGAATGATCTGGGGTAATGATTACCGCAGTTTCTTCCCGCCAGTTTCTACAAATGGTTTTGTCATTGGCGGGGAAGCGTTGCCATTCTCTAGGCTAAATGTTCTAGTAATTGTTGGATCAGCAATTGCGATGATTATCTTCTCATTTGTATTTCAAAAAACTGATTTGGGATTGTCACTTCGTGCTGCAGCATTCCAACCAGAGATTGCAAGGCTTGCTGGAATTCGAGTTGGACCGATCAGAACTATCGGTTGGGTCTTTGCTGGCGCGGCTGGCGCATTTGCTGGAGTACTCATAACTCCAAATGACATTCTCTCGCCAAATTCACTTGATGTCTTATTAGTTTTTGGTTTTGTTGCGGCGGTTATCGGAGGTTTGGAGAGTTTGCCGGGAGCAGTTTTAGGTGGAATGGTCTTGGGGCTTGGCGTCTCATTTGTTCTTAATTATGTTGGAACAACTTTGATTTTCCCAGCAGTATTTGTAGTCCTACTTCTTTCATTGATTATCAGACCAAATGGTTTACTTGGTTCAAAGAAGGTGCGCAGTGCATAAATTAACTGCGAAAAAGGCGCTGATTGTTTACTTCCTATTTGGTTGGCTCTTACTCATTGTTGCTGATCGAGTAAGTGAGCTACGGGTTTATCAAGGTGCAACAATTGCAATTACAACGCTGGCAATTGCTTCAATTATTCTGCTAACTGGATACACCGGTCAGGTTTCATTAGGACATGGTGCTTTTCTTGCGGTTGGCGCATATTCAGCGGCTCTGGCTCAGACATACTGGCAATCTCCGTTTTGGTTTACATTACTTATGTCTATTCTTGTAACCGCTGCATTTGGGTTTATTTTGGGATTTGCTGCCGGACGTTTAACTGGTCCGTATCTAGCAGGTACAACTTTGGCACTCGCCGTTGGATTACCAACTTTGGCAAATCAATTTGGTTTTCTCGGTGGCGAAACTGGATTGGTTTATGACGCAGGAATGCCACCTGCACGATTTGGCGAGAGTTTTACTTTATATAAATGGTTTTTCTGGATTGCTGCATTTGTAGTTTTAATTGCGATGTTCCTACTTCGAAACCTACTCAACAGTAGGTTTGGCAGAACTTGGAAGGCGCTTCGAGCTAACCCCACTGCGGCATCTCTCCTTGGAATTAATGTCGCCTCCTCCAAAATTCTTGCTTTTACTATTAGTGCGGGCGTAGCCGGCTTATCTGGGGCTTTGCTGGGCATGATCAGCATCGTTGCCCCAAGCGCATTCCCGCTTAGCCTTTCTTTCACCCTAATAACCGGCGCGGTGCTCGCTGGCGTAACTAGCCTTCTAGGTAGCATGCTAGGCGCTGTAATTCTCGTGGTGATTCCCGAAATCGCCGATGTGATCTCACATCAACTAGGCGATTCCGAGAAGATCACTACGAATCTGCCAGGCTTCATTGTTAGCGTTTTGCTAATCCTGACAGTTCTCTTCTCGCCAAACGGTCCGGCCGAGGCGATAAGAAAACGACGGGAAGCACATGCAAAACATTGAAGAATAAAACCCTCGATGGAAGGAAATAAATGATCAGC
>CAYRXG010000114.1:0-2706 GCA_964428285.1 uncultured Clavibacter sp. | reverse complement strand
TGTTCCTTGAACCAACATGCACAGTGCTTGACCATCGGTGACGCCTTCTGGAACATCAATCATGACTGCTTTATTCGCGACAGCTTTTTGTGCGTATCCCCCGCTGCTCACTGATGCAAGAACGCGACGTCCACTTTCAGTAGTGCCGACAACTTCAAGTCCAGGAATAAGCGGAAGTTTTTGTGGAGATAAATAACCATTTTCGATTTGATGGGTATCGGCGTAGTTAATTCCGATTGATGTGACATTGATTAGTTCTTCATTGGCGCCAGGAATTGGATCAGCAATTTCACTGATGGTCATAACTTCTGGCCCACCGAAAGCAGTTAGTTGAATAGCTTTCATTTGCCCGCGGCTTTTAAATCTTTACGTAATTCTGGAGGCAGTGAGAAAAGTAGTGACTCTTCTTTGGCAGTAATCGTTTCAACATCTGAAAATCCACGTTCAGCAAGAAATGCCAGTACATCCTTAACCAAAATCTCGGGTACGGATGCTCCGCTAGTTACGCCAATTGTTTCCACGCCATCTAGCCAATGCTCCTGAATTTCTTGGGCGAAATCTACGAGGTGCGAAACCTTTGTTCCGTATTCGAGAGCGACTTCAGCCAAGCGAACTGAGTTAGAAGAGTTCTGAGAACCCACAACAATTACTAGGTCAGATTGCGGAGCAATGACTTTGATTGCTTCCTGACGGTTTTGAGTGGCATAACAAATGTCATCACTTGGTGGATCCGAAATCTCAGGAAAACGTTCTTTTAGAATCTTTACTGTTTCTAGAGTTTCATCGACACTCAGAGTTGTTTGTGACAACCAGACAAGTTTCTTTCCAGGAGTAGGAACAACAGTTCGGGCGCCTTCTAATCCATCGACAATCTGAACTTTTCCAACAGCTTCGCCTGCTGTGCCTTCTACTTCTTCGTGGCCGTGGTGGCCAATCAATAAAATTTCAGCATCTTCGGCAGCAAATCTTTTTGCTTCGTTGTGAACCTTTGTTACAAGTGGACACGTTGCATCAATTGTTTTAAGACTGCGTGATGCTGCTTGTTCGTGAACTGCTGGCGAAACTCCGTGTGCAGAGAAAACGACTGTTTTGCCTTCAGGAACTTCATCTGTTTCATTTACGAAGATTGCGCCACGCGCTTCAAGAGTTGAGACAACGTGTTTGTTGTGGACAATCTCTTTACGTACATAAACAGGTGCACCGTAAAGTTCGAGTGCTTTTTCAACAGTAATGACGGCACGATCAACGCCAGCGCAATAACCGCGCGGCGCAGCAAGGAGAATTCTCTTGGCCATAGGTGCAGTCTATTAGGCTCGCCCCATGTTCGAAACTTCAAGTGAATCCCCCGCTCCTGTACGCGTGGTTACTGAAGCAATCAAAGATTATGTAGATCGCCTTGGACCAATTTGGATTGAAGGCGAGATTTCTGAAATTAATGAACGAAGCGGTGGCATGGCATTCATGCGACTACGAGATACAAGCGTTGATATGAGTATTTCGGTGATGTGTCACCGCTCCGTTTTATCAAGTGTTTCGCCTCTGCCACAGAATGCACGCGTTGTTATGTACGCAAAAGCTTCCTGGTATACAAAAAATGGATCACTCACACTTTCAGCCCGCGAAATCCGCCAAGTGGGTATCGGTGAGTTAATGGCGCGCTTAGAAGAGTTAAAAACACTTCTAGCAAGTGAAGGACTCTTCGCTCTCGAAAGAAAAGTAGCGCTTCCACTATTGCCTAGAAAAGTCGGTTTGATTTGTGGCCGCAACACGGATGCAGAAAAAGATGTCGTTGAAAATGCAAAGCGCCGCTGGCCATCTGTTGAATTTGAAATCCGAGAAGTAACTGTTCAGGGAGCCGCAGCAGTTGTTGAAGTATCTGCTGCTCTTTCAGAACTCGAAGCAATGGCAGAAGTTGATGTCATCATCATTACTCGCGGTGGTGGTTCATTTGAAGATTTGCTTCCCTTTAGTGATGAATCATTAGTACGCCTTGCTGCATCGTGTGAAACTCCAATTGTTAGCGCAATCGGACACGAAAAGGATTCGCCGCTTCTGGATCTCGTTGCCGATGTTCGCGCTTCAACCCCAACAGATGCGGCCAAGAGAGTCGTCCCTGATATTGCAGAAGAAATTGAGTTGATTAAAGCGCTTCGAGATCGCGCTAAGAGATACATACTTTCATCCCTTGACCTAGAAACTTCACGCATCGAAAACTTAATCAATCGTCCAGTTCTGCGTGATCCCATGGTGCTAGTTACTAGCCGTGAAGAAATCATTACTGGATTGCGCGATCGAAGTGTCAGAAGTTTTTCATCTCGTTTAACTCTTGCCGCTGAAGACCTGACACACGTGCGCGCTCGAGTCAGAGCACTTTCACCGCAAGCAACATTGGATCGTGGCTATTCAGTTGTGCAATTAGAAGATGGCTCAATCGCTCGAGATGCCAAGAGTTTAAAAATTGGTCAAAAACTTCGCTTACGACTTGCTGCCGGCGAGACCAACGCCACAGTTACAGATAAATAGGCAAGGAGTACATTTATCACATGGCTACGGAGAAAAAGCTTTCCTATGAAGCAGCGCGAGAAGAGTTAGCGCAGGTTGTTTCATCCCTTGAAGCAGGAAGTGCAACCCTCGAAGAGTCATTGAAATTGTGGGAGCGCGGAGAAGAGTTAGCGCTGATCTGCCAAGAGTGGCTAGATGGTGCAC
>CAYRXG010000113.1:0-2757 GCA_964428285.1 uncultured Clavibacter sp. | reverse complement strand
AGATTTGCTTCATGCGGATTCGATTACTAGTTATCTTGGTCGCTCTATCGATGTTAACTCCAAGAGTCACAGCAGAAACGCTCTCATCTGACTCCAAGATGAAATTAATCTCAACAATTACCGGCGATATTTCGCCAAAATCAGTAAGGGCCTCTAGAACTGGTTTTGTATCCGCTCATAACATGATGTATCGCCACTCTGTCACTATTTACGATGCAGAAAATTTAACTCTAGTAAAGAATATTTCTGACCGCGTAGATTTAACAAAACTTGGTTTTTCTGGTTATACAGGAACACATAGAGGGGCTCCTGTCGAAGGCGCGTTTTCGCCTGACGGAAAATATTTATATGTAACTAATTATGCGATGTACGGAAAAGGTTTTAACCGCGAAGGTACTGATATTTGCCGACCTTCCAATAATTATGATCGCTCGTTCTTGTATCGAATAGCTACAGATAATTGGGAAATTGATGCCGCTTACAAAGTGGGAGTTGTACCAAAAGTAGTTGAGGTCTCACCTGATAATAAATATGTACTAGTAACAAATTGGTGCTCATATGATTTATCAGTCATCTCAATTGCGGAGCAAAAAGTAGTAAAGACAATGAATATTGGCGCATATCCCCGTGGCATAACTATTTCTAGCGACTCTAAATATGCATTCGTTGCTCAGATGGGTGGTTCAGTTGTTCACAAAATCGAACTGGGAACCTGGAAACGCGAGTTATTAAATGTTGGATCAAATCCCCGTGCTCTCGTACTGTCACCAGATAACCAGACTTTATTTCTCACTCTAAATAGTTCTGGTCGGGTAGGTGCTTTTGATATTGCCGCAAATAAGATGATCAAGACTGTACGAACTGGCAATGCCGCGCGCAGTCTTGATATTTCGAGTGACGGCAGTGCACTTTATGTCGTTAACTACACCAGCGACACAATCTCCAAAGTTAGAGCTAGCGATATGAAAATTCTTCAGAAGATTAATGTCTGCAACGAGCCAATCGGTGTTACTTATGAACCAATAAATAAACGCGTTTGGGTGGCTTGTTATGGTGGATCGATTAAAGTTTTTAGTGATCTCCCGTAACAACGGTTTCTAGTAACTTATCCATTGCTCGTCTTGCGGCATTTCTAGCACTTAATGTTGGTGAAATTCCATCTGCCAATATCGCAAAAACATATTCTTTATCTGCGCTCTCTACATAACCTGCCATCGTGACGCTGCGATTTACCCAACCAGTTTTTGCGTGAACATGACTAATTGCTGCTGGCGCTTTAGAGAATCTCGTCTTTAAAGTTCCGGTTTCACCAGAGATAGGTAGACCTTCATATATAGAGGAAAACTGTGGGTTATTTCGAATTGTACGCAGCAACTCGACTGTTGCATTTGCCGTGACTCGATTTTTCTTTGAGAGTCCGCTGCCATCCCGAATAATTAAATCTTTCGTTGTTATTCCCAGAACATTCAATGAATCCTTATATGTTTTTGTTAAACCTGAGCCGGTTGTTGAATTTCCGATATACCGAGCCACTGCTTTGGCCAATCGATCTGCAACAGTGTTATCGCTCCATAAAATCGTATGGGAAATCATCTTACTGAGAGGTTTTGAGGTGAGTGCCGCTATTTCAGAAATTCCGATTTCACTGGCTTGAGCTTGTGAAACTTTTTTTAGCGTAACTTTCATCTTCTTATCTTTAAAAGCGCGCGCTAAATTCTTGATATCTCCTGGGTAGAGGTCTGTGTAGGAGATAGTAAATTTACGATAATTATTTGGATTTGCCTTATTAATAATGCCCATCAAATAACCATGACCATACTTCTCTGAGACTGATTTATATGGTGTAAGAAACGGGTCCAAGGCGCCTCGAATTAAGAACTCACGTTCATTATTAGTACTCCAAATTGAAGTTACGTAACGAGTATTCGGATCAAAATTTTGGAGAGTTACAGTTGCTGTAAATAGCTTAAGAACTGATGCTGGCACTCGTTGTGTTCCCGCACCATTTTCAATCAAAGCTTTTCCTGTTGTTGGATCAAAAACCAGTAATCCAGGGCCAGCCAGAGCTACTGAGTTTGCACGTTTCTCTAAATTATGTAGTGCGATTGCTGGATTTACTGAAGTGATTAGTAAAGAAATCAAAATAGATATGAATATCCGACGCACCGCGGAAGCGTACTGACTCAACTTGTGAAAACTAGCCTTTGAAATCTAGGCTTCTAAGATGAGTATGCCGCCGCCTGAGATTGGACCTGGTGAGTTTTACCCTGTTGTTGGCGTCGGTCCTCACCCCAAACCATGGCCCACGGGTGAGCAATACGATCCAGAACTTCTTGAAAATGGCGATCGCAGAAATGTTTTAGATAAATACCGTTATTGGAGTGTCTCTGCGATTGTTGCCGATCTTGATACTAAACGAAATCCGCTTCGAATTGCGATAGAAAATTGGCAACATGATTTAAATATCGGTTCTATTGTCCGAACTGCAAATGCATTTAATGTAGCAAGTGTTCATATCGTAGGAAAACGTGATTGGAATCGACGCGGAGCTATGGTTACTGATAAATATTTAAAAGTGATTCATCATCCAGATATTGCAGACTTTAAAGCTTGGTTTGATAAGGCCGGTATCGAGATTATCGGAATTGATAATGTAAAAAATTCGCAGGCTTTAGAAAGCGCCATACTGCCTCGCGAATGTGTATTGCTATTTGGCCAAGAAGGAGCAGGCATGTCTGATGAAGCAGTTGCCGCTTG
>CAYRXG010000112.1:0-2764 GCA_964428285.1 uncultured Clavibacter sp. | reverse complement strand
ATTGCCGGGAATTCACTTTCAAGCAGAGTTCGATTCTTTGCGATTTTTTTCGTTAATGCTCTATCTGCGATTACATATCCAGAAATTCCAACAAAGAATGTAATCAATGCACTCAGGAAATGAGGTTTACCCGAAAAGGAGAGAAATACATATGCTCCAAAGGTAGATCCCAAGACGCATGCAAATTGTGAGAATCTGAACTGATTGAGATCTTCAACTCTATTTTTTCCAAGCTCTAGAAGTCGATGTTGTACCGAGTCATGGTCAAGCATTTTTGGAAATAACGCCGTGGCTTTTTCTTTTCTCTTTGAAACAAACCGAGTTGACCTATTGATGTCTTCATCCTGCAATAGCAGGTAGGCGCTACTCATTGAAAGCAAGAGAGGAACTGCAATTGAGAGATTCATTATTTGCTAAACACCCGCGGGATTCGCGGAAGTCTTCCTAAATAATTCATCCAGATGTATGCAAGAGCAGTCATCCCGACTCCTGCAGCGAGTATCAATGCACCCGTTGGCGTTGAATATGAGTTAACAGTTCCTGGCTGTGTAGATAAGAGCAAGAGCAATAGCCATGGTGCCGCTGCTGATAGATGCGCAGAATTTTTCACCCATCCATGTTTTATTTCAATCTCTTTACGAAGTGCACCATCCTGACGAATAAAATCTCCTACAGTTCGCAGAATAGACATCAACTCATTTCCCCCAAGAGATTTTGACAAAAGTATGGCTTCAAAAATTTGGTCACTACTTTGATCGGAAAAATAAGTTTTAAGTTTCTGAATTCCACCTGAAAAATCACCATCATTTTGTAATTGAATGTGGAAATCATGAAATGCAGGACGAACGATTTCAGGACCTCTTGTGGCCAATCCTGTGAGTGATTCTGCGAGAGATAGGCCAGATGAAATTCCTGAGATTAAGTGGTCTATGACTTCTGGCCATGCAGTACTTAGCTGCGTTGCAAACTTGTTTTTCTTTCCTCGAGAAATAGCAAAGTGTGAACCTGCAGCGAGTAATGCAAAAGGAGAGGCAAGAATTACTGACTTAGTGAGGATAAAAACGAATAAACCGCTGATAAAGCCAATTAATAGAGTTCGATAATGAGTGTGTTTAAAGAGAGATTTCCATGAGTAGTTCACTTGTTCCACCAAGATTCAAGTGGAAAACCAATGGCAGCAAATTTTTCTGGCTTCGGTAGCGCACCTAATCCACGTACGTAGTGGTCAATGTTCCACTTCCATAGAGATTCAATTTCGGGACGATCGTTCTCATAGCGGCCAGTCAAAGCTGCTATTTCTGATATCCGCCGTTTTCCACTCTGATCCATCTGAACGTGAATAATTAAATCAATTGCAGCAGCGACAGTCGGAGCAATAAATTTGTGAGAAATATTTTCGCCAGCTAGCAGTGGAAGTGTCTGTAATTTAATGATGGCATCTTTAGGTGAATTGGCATGCAAAGTTCCCATTCCAGGTAAACCGGAGTTCAAAGCTATGAGCAAATCCAATGCTTCAGCTTCTCTTACTTCTCCCACAATAATTCTGGAGGGACGCATGCGCAGAGATTCTTTGATCAATCGCCTTAAAGGAATCTCACCAGTTCCTTGGAGATTGGCCGATCTTGTTTGCATTTGAACTACGTCAGGCAAGTTTGGTTTAAGTTCAAAAACTTCTTCTATCGTGATGACTCTTTCCGAAACTGGAATACTTGAAGCCAGAGCGTTAAGCATTGTAGTTTTTCCTGATTGAGTTGCACCACTTACTAAAATATTTAAACCAGCATGAACCGAATGCTTAAGAAGTTGTGCAATCTTTTCAGTTAGAACTCCCCGAGAGATTAAATCCGTCAGATTTAAGTGCCTGAGCAAGTGTTTTCTGATATTTATTGCCCAATGCTCTGCAGTAATTTCTGGAATTGTTACGTGAAGTCGGCTTCCGTCAGGCATTCGTGCATCAACAAATGGATGAGAAAGATCTAATCGTCTACCACTCCACATGAGAGCCCTTTCAACGATGTTATGTACCTCAGCCGAAGTAAGTAGCAAGTTTGTAAGTTCACTCTTTCCTGCACGAGCAATGAAAATTCGCTCAGGGGAGTTGATCCAAATTTCTTCAACAGTTTCATCACGCATGAATTGAGCAAGTGGCCCAAACGTGACTTCTATGTCCATAGATTCTTTGATCGAATTCATAACGGGAGATTAAAAGTCTGAGCCAATAGTTATTCGTGAAAAATAGAGATGGTGGATAAGGGGCAAGCAGCTTCCTAAATGCTAACTCTCATCCATTTTGTTGAGAAGTTGCAAGGTACTGAAACCTTTTTTAGGTTCACCTATCTTGAAATTTAGAGGAATTCTGCTCTCAACGGAAGCTTTCCAACCCTCTTCAATTCGTTGTGAAAGTGACTCATAGTGGGATCCATTAATAAGTAGACCAAATTCGTACATTCCCAATCGTGCAGCTAAATCTTCGCCACGAAGTAAAGTTCGAAGCAAGGCGGCCATCTCCAAGATCTCAGATTCGTGGCCATTTTTTATACCGACAAAAGAAATATTGATTATTCTGAATTCAGTCTGAGAGCGTTCATATCGCGCAACAAGACGATTAAGTTCTTCATAGAAATAATTGGGCGCAGCAAGATTTGTAAATGTGTCATGGATTCCATCATGCGAAAAGTTTGAGTTATTCATCGGCGGGCAAGTAAAGTTCTTCTCATGACGTTTTCATTCTCCAACCCAGAGTTCCGCCGGTCTACGGTGGTAG
>CAYRXG010000111.1:0-2782 GCA_964428285.1 uncultured Clavibacter sp. | reverse complement strand
GCCAGCTTGTAGAAGCTGCCGGTCGTAAGTATTTTGCAAAGAAGACTGATGTAACAAAACCTGAAGAATGCGAAGCGCTGATAGCTTTTGCGATCGAGAAGTTTGGCAAAGTTGATATTTTGATTAATAACGCAGGTATTGCAAATGCAATTCCGGCAACTAAAGAAACCCCCGAACAATTTCGCCAAGTTCTAGATACAAATTTGCAGGGTGCTTATTGGATGGCGCAAGCATTTGCTAAGGCCAATACTGAAGGCGGCTGCATAGTAAATGTTGCCAGTATTTTGGGGATTAAACCGCAAGGTCTGCCGCAGGCAGCATATGTTTCAAGTAAAGCTGGATTGATTGGATTAACAAAAGATTTAGCATCGCAATGGACCGCTCGAAAGAAGATTCGAGTTAATGCAATTGCACCAGGACTTTTCCCATCCGAGATGGGTGATTCACTGCCACCCGAATCTATTGAATATATAAAGCGAGTGACTCCAATGGGTCGCTTGGGCGATCCAAATGAATTGGCCGCAACCTTAGTTTGGTTAGTAAGTGATGCCGCAAGTTATGTAACTGGAATTACCGTGCCAGTCGATGGCGGATTGGTGATGCCTTAACCTTTTATTAAGGCGTGCAAACCAACTTCGACCATATCGTTCAAAGTTCTTTCGCGAGCATCGGAATCCATTGCTTCATGGGTAAAAACGTGATCTGAGATTGTCATAATTGCAAGAGCGCGACGATTCTTACGGGCGGCAATTGAATAGAGCTGGTTGGCTTCCATTTCGAGAGCCAATACGCCATGTGCCTGTAATTTCTTAGCAGCATCAGTTTCGTCATAGAAGAAATCCATCGAGGAAACTCCGCCCACATGAACCCGTTCAAATTTCTTACTTGCCTCATAAGCCGCCATCAGTAAATGGAAATCGCAATTTGGCGCAAAGTCCAGACCATTTGTGAAGCGACGGTTGATATTGGAATCTGTTGAAGCGGTCATTGCTAAGACTAAATCTCCAACTTTTGTCTTATCTTGTAAACCGCCTGCGGTACCAATCCGAATAGCAACTTGAACATCGTATTCATTAAAAAGTTCGGTTACGTAAATTGATGCTGATGGCAATCCCATACCGGTACCTTGGACTGAGATTCGCTCGCCCTTATATGTTCCGGTAAAACCAAACATATTTCGAACCGAGTTATATTGTTTTACATTCTCTAAATAATTTTCAGCCACCCATTTTGCGCGAAGCGGATCTCCGGGAAGGAGAATTCGTTCTGCGATCTCACCTTTTGCGGCACCAATATGTACGCTCATAGTTAGCGAAGGATAACAAGAACGGCTGCGATGAAATGCGCAACGAAGGCGGCGGCGGTCATTGCATGAAATAACTCATGAAAACCAAACCAATTGATAGAAAAATTCGGTCGCTTTATCGCATAGATGATTGCGCCAGCCGAATAGAGCACGCCACCAAGGGCGATCAAGATAAAGACAAGAAGTCCACCGCTGCGATAAAAATCAGGGAAGTAGAAGAAAGCTGCCCAACCAAGCCCTAAATAAATAGGTACATATAGCCAGCGCGGTGCAGTTAGCCAGAAAACGCGAAAGATTCCAGAGAGCAGAGCGCCGCCCCAAACGATAGAGAGAAGGAGTACCGCGCGCTCTTTTTCCAATAAATATATGGAAAAAGGCGTGTAAGTACCAGCAATTAATAATGGAATATTGGCGTGATCAATCCGGCGCCAAACTGCTTTTGCAGCAGGGCTCCAGGGAACGCGGTGATAAATCGCGCTGCAGGTAAAGAGAGATACCGCAGTTAAAGTAAAAATGGTCAAAGTAATACGTCCACGTAATTCTGAGGTAATGGTTATGAGAGTCAGGCCTGCGACCAGAGCCAGCGGAGACATAATTAAATGAATGATGCCGCGGAGCTTTGGTCTACTTAATACGTTCATAAACCGCCTTCATATTCTTATCAAAGGTAAGCAGATTTGCTTTATCTTCAATTGCAGTAGCAATAACAATGGCATCACCTAAGGTTATCTTGTTATTAGATCTAATTTCCGCAGCAGAGATAGCGACGTCTTTTGTTAAATCGTAGATTGTGCTTAGAGCTGCGGTGATTGCGTTTAAGGCTGAATTTACGCTTACGGAATCACTAGTCTCAAAAGAGACAAGGAGCTCTGCTAATACAAAAGAACTGATTGCAGGTGCAACAGTTAATTCATCTAACTCGCGAAGCGCTTTTCCGTGATGTGCATCGTCAGGATCAAATAGCGCGATTAACCACGAGGAGTCCGCGTGGCTCTTTGCTCCCATACTTGGCGCTCCTTTCGATAATCAAATTCCTGCGATAGCCCCGGCATTGTTCCGGCGAGTGATCGCAAAGTTTTTTTCCATTTCGCTTCAGCAATTGGAGCGAGTACAACTCGTTCTTCTTTATCGATCATGAATTCAATTTGATCTCCGGGTTGCAATTTGACCTCTCGTAAGACTTCAATCGGAATAGTTATTTGATTTTTTGAACTTATCCGAGAAGTAGTAGCGCGACCGCGACGGGGACGAGCGGTTGTGGATTTTTTGCCACCCCGCTTAGCCTTTACTTTGTTTGCCATAAGTAAAGGCTAACCCCTTTTTTCTCGGCGTGTTGAGGGGCAAAAAGCGGCGTGTTTTACTGCTTAACCCGTTTTGACCGTCTCGCATAGATTCCTATAACCTCGCGCCCTTGTGTCCGAAGGGACGACACACCCGACCGCGTGGGTCGGAGTATGAACGAGATGGAGATAAGTA
>CAYRXG010000110.1:0-2826 GCA_964428285.1 uncultured Clavibacter sp. | reverse complement strand
AATTCAATACTTCGATCACGCGCAGCTTTCATAGCTTCATAAACAATCTCGCCCCACTTCTCACTTTCAAACACCGCAAGTGCCGCAGCAGTTGTTCCTTTAGGGCTTGTTACATTCTCACGAAGAGTCTTCGCATCTTTTCCAGATTCATTTAACATCGCAGCTGAACCCACCAGCGTTTGAACAACTAACAACTTTGCATCTTCACTACTAAGGCCCAACTTCACCGCAGCATTAATCATCGCCTCAACAAAACCAAAGAAATAAGCAGGGCCTGATCCGCTCGTTGCTGTAACTACATCCATTAAATCTTCTTCTAAAACCAAGACTTTTCCAGATCCTGCCAGTAATTTCTCTACCCACTTCAAATCTTCATCCGTTGCGCGACTTCCACCGGCTACTGCAGACATCCCGTTGCTAATTAGCAACGGAGTATTTGGCATAACTCGAACCGCCCGAACTGACGAATCCACCAATGACTCGATCTTCTTGGACTTAACTCCCGCACATAGAGAAACCAGTAAAGCGCTTTTACTGATTTCGCCACTGAGAGATTTCAACGTCTCTTCTACATCCTGTGGCTTTACGGCTAGCAAAATCAGATCTGAACCAAGAATTGAATCTGTACCAATCCCATACTTATCAACTAATTCTTGGCTTCGCTCGACGCGTTTCTCTCTAATCTTTATCGCAGCTGGCTCATATCCAACTCGCAAAAGCGCACTAATCATCGCTTCGCCCATCACGCCAGCACCTATTACTGCAGGTTGCTTAAATGACATATGACAAGGCTACCTCTCTATCCGTATCCTCCTGCCCTTATGACTGAGTTCAAAGATGACTTCCCTCGCGACTGGTTTGAGTTTCCTAATCCAGAAGATCCAAAACAAATCTTTAAATGCGATCTGACTTGGCTTACTTCATACTGGAACTGCACCTTTGGTCGTGGTTGCCAAGGTATCGATAAGAATTTTCCTGACCATGGATGCTGCTCGGATGGTGCTTATTACTATAGTGAAGAAGATGAAACGCGTGTAACTAAAGCGGCAAAGCGTTTGACAAAAGAAATGTGGCAAAACTACGACGTTGCAAGAAAAAGCAAGAAACTAAATATCACTGAAAAAGGTCTTGATAACGATCGTAAAACAAAAAAAATAAATAAAACTTGTATCTTCTTCAATGAGAAATCCTTCAGCAATCAATACTTTGGTTGCGCCCTACATCACCTAGCTAATAAAGAAGGTATCCACTACATTGAAACTAAGCCAGACATTTGCTGGCAACTCCCGATGCGCCGCTCATGGGAGACTCGTGAAGTAGGTGATAACAAGATTGATGTTGTTGTCATTGGTGAATACACCCGAGCTGCCTGGGGTGAAGGCGGTGCTGAAATGGATTGGTACTGCACGTCAAATACTGAAGCACATAATTCGCCAACGCCGGTTTATATTTCTCAAAAAGCCGAACTTGTAGCCATGATGAATCTCAAAGCCTACGAACTCCTCAAAATTAAATGTGATCTTGTGATGCAATCACGTAAAACTCGAAAGTTAAGAACTCTTCCGCTTTTTGTTCTTCATCCCGCTTCCCGGTAATACTCGATCCATTAATTCCTCAACAACCAAAGTTATATCGCCCTTAGCTCTAGCTAAATTTGCTTCAAATCCTTTAAGAGCCTGCGTTATTGCTGGCTCACTCATTACGCCAACTAAAGGTCCATATCGATCTTTGAATAGATTGTTTGCCACTCGACTTAACGCTTGTGCCAACTCGCTACGTGCCTCATCAATCGTTGGCTCGGGACGTTTTCCTTCAAATATCCCAACTGAAGGCTCTTCTCTTGCAGCCTTTAGGTAGCTTTCCTTTGAATTTACTGAGGTCATGATGTCTTATCTTCGCAGAGCACTAGCATGAGTGCCATGCGAAATCGAGTTCGGATGTCTTCTATCCTCATATCAACACTCTTTCTCGCACTTTTAAATCCAGTTCAGGCACCCGCTCTTACATTCAATTCTGCACCAGCAACTACATGGGGACATACTTACGCAACCGATAAGCCGGCTTCGCTTCTCAAAGCAACTCCTCGACCAGCAAAACTAGAAGGTGAAATAAAATCAGAGTGGAAAGTTAATTACAAAAACTTCCCTTCCAATGCGCAAGAAGCCGTCCAATATGCAATCGATATCTGGTCTAGAAACTTTTCGTCACAGATTCCTATAAATATTGAAGCAACTTGGGAACCCAACAAAAATGATCAAATTCTTGGATCTGCACGAGCCGGCTATTACTTCAACTCATTTCCTGGAGCACCTGACGAAGATCTCTGGTATCCGTCTGCACTTGCTAATCAACTTGCAAATAAAGATTTAGATACAAAACAAAGCGAGATGCTTCTTAATATAAATTCAAACGCGGATTGGTATCTCGGAATTGATGGTAAACCTACTTTTGGAAAATATGACTTGGCATCCGTTGTTCTTCATGAAATTGCTCACGGGCTCGGCTTTATGTCTAACGCCCAATATGATCGATTTGCAGGTGCTGCATATATTTCACAACCAACGCCTTTTGATGCATATGTAGAACTTCCAGACGGTAGAACTTTCACAAACTTTTGTTCACGCTCTGCCGATCTTGGTAAGGCAATGGTTAATCCTCTTTATTGGTCAGGCGAAATGGCAATCGCAGCAAATAAAGGTATCAAGCCAAAGCTTTACACCCCATCGCCTTTTGAAGAAGGTTCTTCGATCGCTCATCTTGATGAAACAACTTTTGATAAGAGATTTGCTGATGCGGTCATGACTCCAAATATGGATCAAGGTGAAG
>CAYRXG010000109.1:0-2843 GCA_964428285.1 uncultured Clavibacter sp. | reverse complement strand
TTTACCGCTATGAAATGAATGATTTCATCGATAGAAATATCGATACACCATTAAATTTGCTCACACCGAATTTGGCTCGCTTGATAGCACTTGGCGGTTTTAGAAGATTAGCGCCAAAGGTTTCGCAATTCTTAAAAGATCCCAGAACCCAGAAGGTTTACTCATTCCAAGCTATGTACGCCGGAGTCTCCCCGCAGCAAGCTCTGGCAATTTATGCCGTTATCGCATACATGGATTCGGTAAATGGCGTTTTCTTTCCAAAAGGTGGAATGCATGCGCTTCCGCGCGCTCTAGCAGGAGCAGCTGCAAAACATGGGGTGGTGTTTAAGTACAACACAACCGTAGACAAGATTGAAAAGAGTGGCTCTCGCGCCACCGCTGTTATTACCTCCAAAGGTGAACGTATTGAATGTGATGCGCTGGTATTAAATCCTGATTTACCAGTTGCATGGAGAGATCTACTAGGAAAGAGCCCGCTATCTATCAAACGGCTAAATTACTCTCCATCTTGCGTGACGATTTTGGCAGGTTCCTCACGTAGCTATGACCATTTAGCACATCACAACATTCACTTTGGCGAGTCATGGGATGGCGTATTTGATGAACTAATTAAGAAGAAGACTTTAATGAGTGACCCAAGCTTGCTGGTTACAGTTCCATCAAAGGATGATCCTTCTCTCGCACCTAAAGGAAAACATAGTTATTACATCCTCTTCCCTACCCCAAACCTTGATGCAGATATCGATTGGAAGAAAACCAAAGTTCAGTACCGCGATCAAATGTTGAAAACTATGGAACAGCGCGGATATGAAGGATTTGCTGATTCCATTGAGGTGGAGCACATCACCACTCCACTAGAGTGGGAAGCAATGGGGCTAGAGCGCGGCGCGCCTTTTGCCAGCGCACACACCTTCTTCCAGACCGGACCGTTTAGACCAAAGAATTTAGCTAAGGGCTTCGATAATGTTGTATTTACTGGAAGTGGAACGCAGCCTGGCGTAGGTGTCCCGATGGTTTTAATTTCTGGAAGATTAGCCGCTGAAAGAATTGTTGGGCGGGTCAAGTAACCTTTACTCCACCTATGGATGAGTTAACCGCAGCCGGAATAACACAACCGGCACTTCGCGCCTCTTATGCAGAATGCAAGCGACTTAACTCGCTTCACGGCAAGACCTATTATTTAGCGACCTTACTTCTACCAAAAGCGAAACGTCCTCACGTTCATGCTTTGTATGGTTTTGCCCGTTATGCAGATGAGATTGTCGATGACCTGTCATCAACTCTTTCAAATCAGGAAAAGGCAGATTATCTCCGGCGCTGGAGTGATCAAATGTTGCAGGACATCTCCAATGGGAGAAGCTCTGATCATGTCGGAGCCGCATTGGTAGATACGGTGCAGAAATTTCAAATTCCTATTTCTTACTTTGAAGCCTTCTTAAACTCAATGGCGATGGATTTAACAGTTACTGAATATCAAAGTTTTGATGATCTCATGGAATATGTTTATGGATCAGCCGCGGTAATCGGCCTACAAATGGTTCATGTTTTAGGAACTTTGGAAGGAAAGAAATCTGAAGCGCTTCCGCTAGCCGAACATCTTGGGGTTGCATTTCAACTAGCCAACTTCATTAGGGATGTTGGAGAGGATCTAGAACGTGGACGTATTTACCTGCCTTTACAAGAACTGCAAAGCTTTGGGGTATCCAGATCAATGCTGGAACAGCGCAAACTTACTCCCCAGATTATTGAGGCTTTGAAGTTTCAAATTAAGCGGGTTCGTGAGCTACAAGCAAAAGCCGATGCCGGGATTGCCCTGTTACACCCTGAGGCTCGCCCCTGCATAGAAGCCGCCAGTGAACTTTATTGTGGAATCGTCGATGAAGTTGAAAAAATTGATTACGACATTTTTAATAACCGCGCCAAGACCTCAACCTTACGTCGCGCAAAAGTGGCGCTTCCAGCTTGGTTCAAAGCGATTCAGGCCCGCTAGTTATTAATCTCGCTGCACGCCTTTTCTGCCCCAATACATCCATAATGAAATCGTCATCACAATCATTGTGAAGCCAAAAAGTAAATCTTCTGCGGGAGCCGCAGCAATTCTTAATCCAGTTATCGCATCGGGGCTATAGGTAAGAATTCCTCGTGAGGTTAGCCACCAATTTGTGATTAATTGGAAAAATACCAAAATGGCGTATGCGTTCCAAAAACTCTTGCGTTTCAAAATTCTAGAGCGCGTAATGTAAAGGTCAAATAAAACAACTAACGGAACTGCAAGCAGGGCCAATTGGGTGTAGGTCATTCTTCATCTCCAAAAGACCAGTTTTTCTTAACCGCGCGAACCGCTTCAATTGTCATCAAAGCGGCGAGCGGAACTACTATGAAAAATAAGAACTCCTCTAGCGGGATACCAGATGGTCCATAAATTCCAACCACTTGCTGTTTATCAAAAACCCAATGTCCAGAGTGAACTGCGTAATAATCCCAGATCAGAAAAACAGTAGCGGTCGGAATAATGCTTAACAATGCCCTTTTTATTCTTCTCAATACCCCAACTTTGAATATGAACTCAAGCCAAAAAGATCCAACTACCGTAAAGGCCAGCATGGCGAAGTAACTGAATTGGAGCACGTCTTATGTTAATCTCTATTTCGATCGGGAGCCAAAAGTTGGCTGAGAGGACCTAAGGGTCGACCGTTAGACCAGTTCGGTAATGCGAATTGGAAGGGAGAAATTCATGTCTGTTTTTTTCACTGCTTGGGGCTATGGCGTTACCTATCTAGAGTTTGCCTCTGTTATTGCATCTTTTTTTGCCGTCACTCTTGGAGCTTTAGGAAAAAGAGTTG
>CAYRXG010000108.1:0-2844 GCA_964428285.1 uncultured Clavibacter sp. | reverse complement strand
ACAACATGGCAGGTGTTCTGACATAGGAAACATTCAATGCACTTACGGAACTCCTGGCTTCGCTCGACATCTACTTGTTGCATGCGATATTCGCCCGGCTTCAAATCAGTTGGGCCCTCGAAAGCAGGAACTTCCATTGCTTTCTTATAGTTATAAGAAACATCAGTTACTAAATCTTTAATTACTGGGAATGCACGAAGTGGTGTGACAGTAATGGTTTCATCTTCGGCATAAGAATTCATACGTGTCATGCAGGCAAGACGCGGCTTGCCATTAATTTCCATAGAACACGATCCGCACTTTCCAGCCTTGCAATTCCAACGAACTGCTAAGTCAGACATCTGGGTTGCTTGGACGCGGTGAATTACATCTAGGACAACTTCGCCTTCATTGGCATCCACCGTGACATCCTTGAACTCGCCATTCTTGGAATCGCCACGCCAGATTCGCATCTTCACTTTGCGGCTCATGATCCACCTTTCGCAAGTTCATTCTCTGTGAAATATTTCTTTAATTCATCCATTTCGAAAAGTCCAAGTAGTTCAGATGGCAACATCTGCGCTTTAGCTTTTTCGACATCAATAGCTTTTCCAGACCATGAGGTTAGGTGATTGAACTGGCGCCAATTTGCATCCATCTTTGGGTAATCATCTCGAGTATGACCACCGCGAGATTCTTGACGCTCTAGCGCAGAACGAGCAATTGATTCAGAAACGAGCAACATATTCTCTAAATCAATTGCCAGGTGAAATCCTGGGTTAAATACTTTGCCGCCAGAAACTTTTACCTTTGCTGCCCGCTCGCGAATTGATTCAAGTTTCTTGATTGCATCACGTAATTCAGATTCGGTACGGATAATTCCAACCAGATCTTGCGTGATGTTTTGCAATTCTTGATGCAATGTATATGGATTCTCATCACCTTCGCGGGTAAATGGTTCATTGATATGTTCGTGAGCATTCTCAATTTCTTTATCGGAAACTGAAGGCTCATTACCTTTTAGACTCTTTACATAATCGGCTGCACCTGCACCAGCGCGACGACCAAATACCAAGAGATCAGAGAGCGAGTTTCCGCCAAGTCGATTTGATCCATGCATTCCGCCAGCAACTTCACCTGCGGCAAATAAACCTGGAACGCCATGTGCGGCAGCAGTATCTGGATCTACTTTTACGCCACCCATTACATAGTGACAGGTTGGACCAACTTCCATTGGTTGTTCAGTGATATCAACATCAGCTAGTTCCTTGAACTGATGCCACATGGAAGGCAAACGTCGTTTAATTTCTTCAGCAGGCAAACGTTTTGAAACATCAAGATAAACGCCACCATGCTCGGAACCGCGACCGGCTTTTACTTCAGCATTAATCGCACGCGCAACTTCATCGCGTGGCAATAGTTCTGGCGGACGGCGATTGTTATTTTGATCTTTATACCAACGATCTGCTTCTGCTTCGTTATCGGCGTACTTATCTTTAAATACATCTGGGATGTAATTAAACATAAAGCGTTCGCCTTTATTATTTGTTAAAACGCCACCGTCACCACGAACCGATTCGGTAACCAAAATTCCACGAACTGATGGTGGCCAGACCATGCCAGTTGGATGGAACTGAACAAATTCCATATCGACAAGTGCCGAACCTGCTTTTAGTGCAAGCGCGTGGCCGTCGCCAGTTCCTTCCCATGAGTTAGAAGTAATCTTGAATGATTTTCCGATTCCGCCAGTTGCTAGAACTACTGCGGGAGCTTCAAAGAGAACTTCTTCGCCAGTTTCGCGCCAATATCCATAGCATCCAGAAACTTTATTTCCGTCTTTAAGAATGGAGGTGATGGTTAGCTCAGCAAAAACTTTTATAAACTTTTCAGCATCGCCATGTTCTTTCGCATCCTTTTGTTGCATAGCAACAATTTTTTGTTGCATCGTGCGAATTAATTCCAAACCAGTTCGATCGCCAACGTGAGCTAGGCGCGGATATTCATGGCCACCAAAGTTACGTTGTGAAATACGACCATCTTTAGTGCGATCAAATAATGCGCCCCAAGTTTCCAGCTCCCAAATTCGATCTGGTGATTCTTTGGCATGTAATTCAGCCATTCGCCAGTTATTTAGGAATTTTCCACCGCGCATCGTGTCACGGAAATGCACTTTCCAACTATCTTTATCGTTGACATTGCCCATTGCTGCAGCAGCGCCACCTTCAGCCATAACAGTATGTGCCTTACCAAATAATGATTTACAAATAATTGCTACGCGCAATCCTGCTTGTCGTGCTTCGACTGCGGCGCGTAATCCTGCGCCACCCGCACCAATTACGACAACATCAAATCGATAACGATCGAATTTGATATCGCTCGCTTTAATTCCAGTAGTCGCTTTAGACATCATTCCGCCTAGAAGAAGTAATGGTTGGTGATAGATCCGGATGCCACTGCTCGAACATAAACGTCACTCAGTGCAACCACAAAGAGTGAGATCCAGGCATAGGTTGGATGACGATGATTTAAAACAGAGACCCAACTCCAAAGCTTGTAACGAATTGGATGTTTTGAGAAATGCTTTAAGCGCCCACCAATTGTGTGGCGGCAGGTATGACATGAAGCTGAATAAAGCCAGAGCATCGCTGCATTAAGAGTTAGAACGAGCGAACCAACGCTCATATGTCCCCATTCGCCCTCTGGATTCTTAAACGCAATGATTGCGTCATAGGTAAGAATGATGTTGAAAATCAAACCTGCAAAGAAAAACCAACGATGACCATTTTGCAAAATAAGTGGCGCACGAGTTTCGCCGGTGTACTTTGCATGTGGTTCAGCAACTGCACAAGCAGGTGGTGACATCCA
>CAYRXG010000107.1:0-2987 GCA_964428285.1 uncultured Clavibacter sp. | reverse complement strand
AATGAAGTAGAAGTAAGTACTGAGAGTGAAAAATTTGTAGCCAGAGTAGTTCTAGCTGGATGTTCGCCAAGAACTCTCTCAAAAATGTCTTCTATTCCTGCACCAAAATTGCTGGATGGCTCTCAATTGAAAATAAATATGGTTCTTTCATCGTTACCTGAACTCAAGAGTGGTATTGATCCAAGAATTGCATTTTCCGGAACATTTCATATTAATGAAAGCCTCTCTCAACTAGAAACGGCATATGAACAGTCCAAAGCTGGGAAGATTCCCGATCAAATTCCTGCTGAAATGTATTGTCACACTTTGACTGACCGTTCAATACTTTCCTCTGAACTTCAAGGTAGTGAGATTCAGACGCTCACTGTTTTCGTCCTTCATACCCCAGCTTCTTTATTCGAAAATAATCATGATCAGGTAAAAGCAGAAATTACTGAAAAGGTTTTAAGCGGTTTAAATAACTATCTGAAGGAGCCCATAGAAGGATTTCTCTTGAGAGACAGTTCTGGAAAGCCGTGCATAGAGGTTAAGACGCCTCAGGAGCTTGAGGCTGAAATCGATTTACCAAGAGGAAATATCTTCCATGGCGATCTCGAGTTTCCTTGGAAAGGTGACGATGAAACTATCAAATGGGGATCTGAAACAATTTCTCCCAGGATATTTATCGCTGGAGCAGGTGCCAGAAGAGGCGGAGGTGTCAGCGGAATTGCAGGACATAATGCGGCGCGTGCTGCGCTAGAGAGATTGGCAAAATCATCCTAGAATTTAGCCATGAAGTTCTTCCGTAGGATTTTTACACTTATTGCCTTGATTGCCGTGGCAGTCCGTGGAATTCTCTCGTTCTTGACTTGGTTTGAAAAACAAGAAGAAGTCGAATGGGCCGATGATGAAGAATTTGAAGAAGTTATATGAGTTATTCATATATTCCAGGTACTTGCAACTTAGGTAAAGAAGAGATTAGAAGAAGGCAATTAGTTGCACTAATCGGTTTAATCCTTTCCATATCTAGTTTGATAGGTTTGATATCAGCAGATGCCGAACCAATGGCACGTGTTTCACTATTTCTACCATTGATGGTCTTTGCAGTTGGATTTATTCAATCAAGAAAAAAGTTTTGTCTTGCCTATGGATTAATGGGAACCTTTAATTTAGGAAAGCTCGGCGATATTGCAAAAGTCCAAAGCCCCGAGGACCGGAGAGCAGATCGAAAGACGGCATTAACTATTTTTGGCCAAGCAGTACTACTTGCCGGCGGACTAACTATTCTTCTTGTACTTCTTCCGTTTTAAATTGCGGTTAAGTAGCTCATTTAAAAGTATTCCAATCAAGATTCCCCAGATTAAATCTATAACTACGACACTTATAGCAGTGACCAGGTAGACCGTTCGAATTTCGAAAGTAGTTTGCCAGGCTTCCCGAATACTTGATGGATTAGCAATTCTTAGAGATGTACCTAGTAAAACACCAGCAAGCGCAGCTGTAGGTATTACTGAAACTAGTGGTCCAAGAAAGAGAACAACAGCCAATAAGAATAATGAATGAGTAATTGCAGAGATTTTTGTACGGGCACCCGAGTGAACATTTACAGAGGTTCGAGCTATCGCACCGGTAGCGGGCATGCCTCCGGCAATCGCCGAAGCAATCGTGGCAAGGCCCTGACCAAATAACTCCCTATTTGGTTGATGCTTTTCAGTGACTTCATCTCCTTCTTGATGAGCGCGCTTAATTGCCATCGCATCAGCCACTCGCGCTGAAAGTAAGGATTCGATTCCGCCGAGCAGCGCCACAATAACTGCGGCATAAATCAGAGAAAATAATGGAATCTCGGGGATTGTAATTTCTCCGATCAGATCACCAATTCGAGGTAAGTCACCTATTTTCGACAACTGTAAATCTAGGAGCTGAGTCAGGACTGTTGCGAGCGCAACAGCAACCATACTTGCCGGCAGGTGAGCCTTGATTCTTAATTTTTTCTTAAGTCTTGGCCAGCTTCGCTTCAATGTCAGAGTAAAGATAACTAAAAATATCGAGGTCCAATTAAGCGAACCTGATATCGCATTCTTAAATGTTGAGAACGCAATATTTAATGTATGTGATCCCATCGCTTTCTCTACTTGAAAAATCAACGGGATTTGCTGTAGCGCGATAATTATTGCAATCCCGAGAGTAAATCCTTCCATAACAGCCCAAGGGACTGAATCAATAAATCTTCCCAGTCGAAGTGCCGACATCAAAATCATTAAAACGCCAGCTATTACTCCAATAAGAAAGAGCGAGCTATAGCCGTACTTATCAACTATTGGAACAAGAACAACTGTCATGGCTCCAGTTGGTCCGCTGATTTGATAATTTGAACCACCAAAGATCGCTGCAACAATTCCAGCAACGATTGCCGTAACTAAACCGGCACTAGGTGAGGCTCCGGTTGTAATTGCAAAACCTAGGGCGAGCGGGAGAGCGACAATTCCGACAGTTACTCCAGCTAGAAAGTCTCTTCGATCAATAATCACCAAAATAAATAGTAGCCCTCTACTATGTTATTTCCCAGCACCCAACTATTGTTTCTTCAGCAAGTGATTGTTACCTTCACCTAGGGAGGAATTTATGAAAATAACTATCCACGCTCGCGGAGTTTCGCTGGCGGAAGACTTTGGTGAAATAGTTGTAGAGAGATTAGAACGTTTAGAAAGATTTAATATTACGATTGAACGAATTGAAGTTGAAGTCGTTCATGAAAATAATCCGCACCACGGCAAATCATCACATCATGTCTCAATTACCTCGAGAGGTGCTGGTCCATTATTGCGGGCCGAAGCCAGGGCATTTAATGATTTAGCAGCTTTCGATGAGGCCGCAGAAACTATTGAGTTTCAGTTGCGCAAGACACATGAGCGGGCCAAAGAGATAAATCGCGATACTCTACGAAAGCGAAAGGCTATTTAGATAAAGCCGTAGGATTGAGAACTCCTATGGACAATCTAGCCCTT
>CAYRXG010000106.1:0-2990 GCA_964428285.1 uncultured Clavibacter sp. | reverse complement strand
CAAATCGAGAGATGTCATATTTTTGAGCTGAACCAATCGCCATCATCTCAATCGCACAGCAGGCAAGACCAAAGGTTGCCGGCCAGAGCGAATTGCGGCGCATATATGCCGCTAACTTTTCTACTGTTGTAAGTAGGAATCCTGATGGGAGTTTCTCTTCCAGACCCATTAATCCCACTCCAATCCGCCACGTCGCCATACATATGTATATGCAACGAATACCGTGAGAATAAATATCACCATTTCAATTAAGCCAAAGAGCGCCAGTTGATCGTAAGCAACTGCCCATGGATACAAGAAGACGATTTCAATATCAAAGATAATAAATAGCATCGCAGTTAAAAAGTATTTAACTGGGAATCGACCGCCACCTTGTGCTTGTGGACTTGGTTCAATTCCGCATTCATATGCATCTAACTTGGCGCGGTTATAACGCTTTGGGCCAGCAAGTGCGCCAGCTACAACTGAAAAAGCAGCAAATCCAAAACCAATTGCACCGATGACAATAATCGGAAGATAAGGATTCATGCCCGAATTCATAATAAGGAATCCTAAGCGAGGGTTAGAAACCCTGTGAAATCAAGAGCCCTTGATACCTGTGTGAACTGCCACAACTCCCCCTGTGAGGTTCTTCCAGGTGGGGTTCTGCCAGCCATTAGCACTCATTTTTGCCGCCAACGCGCTCTGATCTGGCCAGGCGCGGATCGATTCTGCTAGATACACATATGCCTCCGGGTTTGAAGCAGTCCTCTTAGCTATTTTCGGCAACAATCTCATTAAATAATTCATATAAATTTTTCTAAAGATAAAAAATGTCGGTGAAGAAAACTCCACAATCACCATTCGACCGCCAACTTTGGTTACCCGCAAAGCTTCACGCAGTGCTTTTTCATAATCATTGGTATTACGTAAACCAAATGAAATTGTTGTCACATCAAATTGATTATCTTTAAATGGCAACTTAAGAGCATCACCTTTTACAAAATTTAAATATGGACGTTTCTTCTTACCAACTTCAATCATTCCTTCGGAAAAATCCATCGCAGTTACATTTGCGCCAGCTTTATATAACGGTTCGCTCGATGAACCAGGGCCAGCAGCGATATCCAAAATCTCCATACCTGGTTTTGGCCCAATTAACTTAACTACTTTCTTTCGCCATGCTTTTGTTCTACCTAAACTCAATAAATCATTTACCAAGTCATAACGGCGCGCGACCTGATCAAACATAGATGCCACAGCTTTTGGATCTTTTCCAAGGTCAGCACGATTCACCGGCTAATCATCGCCAGCGGTACGCTATCTCCACAAATCGAGGCGAGGTTATGCATATATCGATCACAACAGAATTGCTGGGAGAACATCCGCAATTACTCGATATCGCCGCGCCTGAACTTGGAGTTAATCCAACTTTCACCTCTTGGGTTAGAGGTGGCGATGGGCTTATTGGACTTGGGGTTTATAAACGCCAAGTTGTAACTGGCTCAAATCGCTTTGCGGAAGCTCGCAAGTGGTGGCGTAATGAAATTAGCCAACTTGATATCCATAACAATGTTCATGGCAGTGGCACTGGCCCGATTCTCTTTACCTCATTCGCCTTTGATCAAGCTGAAGAATCAGTTCTGCTAATACCTGAAGTTGTTATCGGAAGACGTAATGGCAAATCCTGGATTACCTGGATCGGTGCTAAGCCACAACCAGTTTTACAGAAAGCAGAATTAACAAAATCGCAATTAACCCTTAACTGGAGCGGCAGCAATGGCGATGTCTGGCAAGACCGCGTGGCACGCGCCGTCTCGAAGATCAAAGAGGGCGAACTTGAAAAAGTTGTACTAGCAAGATTCACGACTGCAACATCAGATAAGCCAATAGAAACTAGAAATCTCATATCTCATTTAGCCAAGGAATATCCATCAACTTGGGTCTATTCCAATACTGGTTTAGTAGGTGCGACGCCAGAACTACTAGTACGTCTAAGTAAGTCTTTAGTTACTTCACGAATACTTGCCGGAACAATCCGTAAGACCGGTGATGATGAACGCGATCTTGCGCTAGCCGGTTCGTTAGCTCGTTCTTCAAAAGATTTAGAAGAACATGAATACGCAGTTCGCTCCGTAGCCGATGCACTTGCCCCGTTATGTTCCTCAATGAATGTTCCCGAATCACCATTTGTATTACATCTTTCTAATGTCATGCACCTTGCAACAGATGTAACCGGAGTATTAAGCGATAACTCTTCGCCATCAGATATCTTCGATTTAGTTTCTAGGCTTCATCCAACTGCCGCAGTTTGTGGCACGCCTACCGATTTAGCGCAACGAACTATCGATGAGATAGAAGGAATTTCTCGCGGACGTTACGCAGGGCCAATTGGTTGGATTGACGCAAACGGAGATGGTGAACTCGGAATTGCGCTTCGTTGTGGCCAAATTTCAAATGATCAACAATCAATCAGAATTTATGCAGGTTGTGGCATCTTGGCCGGCTCTGATCCAGAGCGGGAATATGCCGAAAGCCAGGCAAAGTTATTGCCGATGCGAACTGCTTTAGAGAACCACTAATTCTTTATATTTAGTAAGCGCATCTTTAAGCGCATCAGCATTTGCTTCGCGATCGGGCATCTTGGCGATAATTACATGGATATTTGGATGGATGCGTTGCAGTGCAATATGAAGCTCTTTCGGATTTGTGACGATCTCGTGGGAAATCCCAAAACCGGCGACTATCTTTGCTAAATCTTGATTATGTGGAGTTCCAAATACCTTTTCAAAACCAGTTACTCCGCGTTGTGGCAAAGTAGAAAATATTCCACCGCCATTGTTATCGACAACAATGATTGTTAAGACATCTTTCGTTGGATTAGCGAGTGCCGAGATATCGTGTAGAAAAGCAAGATCACCGATAATTGCATAAGTTTCATCATGATGCGATGCAATGCCAAGCGCCGTTGAAATATTGCCATCGATTCCGGCAAGGCCGCGATTTGCATA
>CAYRXG010000105.1:0-3056 GCA_964428285.1 uncultured Clavibacter sp. | reverse complement strand
TGTAAGGAACTGTTAGGACTGTCTCTGGACCAATCTTGCCCTCTTCAATAGCTGACGCAACGGTAATGATTTTTCCAGTAGAACCTGGCTCATAAACCTCTTGCACCGAAGGGTTTTTCCAGCGGTAAGGATCTACACCTTTGGTGTTACCTGGCGTAAATGAAGGATAAGTAGCGTGAGCCAATATATGGCCAGTTTTTGGATCCATGACAATTACGGTTCCAGAAAGGGCGCGAGATCCCTTTACTGCGGTGCGGATCGCTTCCTGTGCAACCCACTGAACATCACGATCGATTGTTAGTCTGATTGTGTTGCCGCGAATCGCTTCTGAAGTAATTTTTTGAGTTCCCGGAATGATGGTGCCACCCGCATTTGCATATGTGTACTCACCATTGATTCCTGAAAGAGTCGAGTTCATGCTGTATTCCAAACCAGCTGCACCTGCTCCGGCTCTGTTTATGAATCCGATAACTGCGGCACCAAGCTCTGCCTCGGGATATTCACGAATATAAATTCGCTCCGCGAAAAACCCTGCTAAGCGTTTGGCGTAGCCATTCTTCTCTTTTGAAACCTCTGCGTTGTAACTATCTACAGCCGCTTCCAATTTACGCCAAACGGCTGGTTTTTCTGATTGAGAAATCACTACGTATCTGCGAGTTCCGGTTAACTGATTTTCTAATTCCTTCGCATCCATTTTTAGTATTGGTGCAGCCAATTCAGCTAGCTTATTTGGGTAATCGATAATCGCTTGATCTGCCAATATCCGATAGGCAATTACAGATCTGGCAAACTCAACTCCATTTATGTCGGTAATCGCACCGCGCGGCGCCATAATCAATGAGCGTTTAGCCAACTCCATGTCAGCACGATTGGCGTATCCAGCCGCCCTTACAGCCTGAACATCAATCAAGCGAACCGCAAATGCGATTAACAATACGAGAGAAATCGCTACAACGTATCTAATGCGTTTTTCGACTAATGAATTGTGGCTCATGGCTTTGCCACCTGTTTTTCTTGAGTAAGTTCAGAAGGAATCGATAGATCCAAAAAGCGCGGCGTTCCACTAGGAACCATTCCTAACTTAATCGCCTTCTCCGCCAAAGCCTCTGAAGTAGACAAGGTAGCGACCTCTCTTAGCGCTTCTTCCCGCTGCTCATTTATGGAAATTGCTTCCAATTTCAATTCACGAATTCTCACCGCATCGTTGCCCAAAAGAATGTTTATTCCCAATAACCCAAGCAAGCCAGCAATCAACATTGCGCCAATAACCCCATAAAAAACTCGATCCGTGGCCTGCTGTCCTGGTACCGGCCTTAGTTCAGGAACTAACTTCAAAACAACTTGTGAAGACTTTTTTACTACCGTTTTTCTGGAGCGTTCAATTGCTGGTGCGAGAGCGGAAAGAGCCATTAGATAGCCACCCGCTCTATCGCACGTAGTCTGACGGATTGGGCACGGGAATTTTCTTCTATCTCTTGCTGGCTAGCTTTTTCGCTGCCACTAAAAACTAACTTGAATTTTGCAGCTAAGGCTTCAATCTCAACCGGCAAGCCAACTGGAGTTTTAGATTCTGTCGCAGCGGTAAAAAATCTCTTTACGATTTTGTCTTCCAAAGACTGGAATGACATGACCACCATTCGACCGCCCACAGTTAAGCAATCCATAGCTCTCGGAATCGCGCGTTGCAAAATTTCTAACTCTTGATTGACTTCGATTCGAAGCGCTTGAAAGGTGCGCTTTGCTGGATTTCCACCCACCCTTCTTGCGGGTGCAGGAATACTGCTCTTAACCAAATCTGCCAACTCTGCGGTGCTATTTATGCCGCCCTTTTCTCTGGCTGCAATTAAGTTATCGACAATTCTGGTAGCGAAACGTTCTTCGCCATACTCGCGAATAATGCGAATTAGATCATTCCGCGAATAGCTATCAATTACCTCTTTTGCGGATACCCCTCTTGATTGATCCATCCGCATATCAAGTGGCGCATCATTTGAATAAGAAAAACCGCGCTCTGCTTGATCTAGCTGCATCGATGAAACACCTAGATCAAAGAGGATTCCTTCAACATTTGCGATTCCAAGTGATTTGAGAACAGCCGGCATTTCATCATAAACCGCGTGCACAATTGTGGTGCGATCTGAAAACTTAGCCAGACGAGAGCTCGACTTTTCGATGGCACTTAAATCTCGGTCTAAACCAATAATTTTCAGATTTGGGAATTTCTCTAACAATGCATATGAATGTCCGCCCAAACCTAAAGTGGCGTCAACGACAATTGGATTTGAAGATTTCTCGATTGCTGGAGAAAGTAGAGCGATGCAGCGATCTAGCATCACTGATGCATGTTCTACTTTCATCTTCCCCTTCTTTCTCTTTCTTTATCTTCGGTATTTCTATTTCTGGTTTTCTTTTATCTTTACTGCTCTCTTTTCTGGTCACCGCCGGCCGACGGATCTGGGGGGTTAAACGGCACCGGGGAAGAGGCGCCGCTTAGTTGAAGGTCGGCGGTGGCCACAAAAGAGAGTGACGCACCTATTTTTTTCACCTGTTCAAATCAGAACAGGCCTGGGAACACCTCCTCTGAAACATCGGCAAATCCTTTTTCGCGATCTTTTAGATAGGACTTCCAAGCCTTTGCATCCCAGATTTCAACTCTGGTATTTGCTCCAATGACGACGCAATCTTTTGCAAGATCTGCATATTCACGAAGACCGCTTGGAATAGTTACGCGACCTTGTTTGTCTGGAATCTCGTCATGCGCACCGGCGAACATCACACGCATGTAATCGCGTGCTGCTTTTGCAGTTAAAGGCGCTTGTTTTAGCTGTTCTGTGATTCGAGAAAACTCAGCAGCAGGAAATACAAATAAGCATCTTTCCTGGCCTTTTGTTATTACAAGTCCGGATGCCAATTCCTCGCGGAATTTAGCGGGAAGAATCAAACGTCCCTTTTCATCAAGGCGAGGTTCATGGGTACCAAGAAACATCTAGAACCTCCCCCGTTTTAAGCAGAACCCCCGTTCCGCTTAATTCCCCACTTTACTCCCTTTTCCTCCA
>CAYRXG010000104.1:0-3143 GCA_964428285.1 uncultured Clavibacter sp. | reverse complement strand
AGAAAAGTTTCACTAGTTTTATCTTTAGTGCGTTTATCATTAACTATTAGAGTTAATCCAGGAACCAAATAAGAAGTTTGTCTTGCTCGAGTATAAATCTCTTCAATGTCATATTGTGAATCTTTAATAAATATTTGCTTATCTGCCCACCACTTAATTCGAGTTCCAGTTATTTTCGCAGAGACTTTTCCTATAACTCGCAGTCCAGATTTAGGTTCAAAGTCCGCATTCGGCCCATCGCCATCAAAAATTCCTGCAACGCCTCGCTTAAAACTCATCCAGTAAATCTTTCCGTCGCGATCAACTTCGACATCAAGTCGCGAGGCCAAAGCGTTTACAACTGAAGCTCCAACGCCATGCAGTCCGCCGGTTGCGGCATACGAGCCACCACCAAACTTTCCACCAGCGTGAAGTTTTGTCATTACAACTTCAACGCCGGTTAAACCAGTCTTTGGCTCCTTATCAATTGGAATTCCACGACCGTCATCATGAACTTCGATAGATCCATCTTTTTCTAAATTAATTTCAATTTTCTTGCAATGTCCAGCAAGTGCTTCGTCTACTGAATTATCAATGATTTCCCATAAGCAGTGCATAAGACCACGTCCATCAGTTGATCCGATGTACATGCCTGGACGTTTACGAACCGCATCCAATCCCTCGAGTACAGATAAGTCTTTAGCGGTATACGAAGTCTCAACGGAGCGGGAATCTTTTTCTGCCACGACGGCGAAGGGTATCTGTCGTGCTACCGCATCAGGGGTTTCCGCGCCGCAAGTACTGAGATTTTGTCGATAATCTCATGAAATATCAGAGAATTTACGAAAAACCATTAATTTGAGGAGCCGGGAATAAAGAGAAGATGGTTTGATGTTCCCCTACCAACGAAAGGCAGGAATATGACAGAGAACATCGTGCTCGACTCCGCTCCGCTCAACGCTTTAGATCGTTGTGACCGCTGTGGCGCCCAAGCATATGTACGTGCTGTCATGCCAAATGGTTTCGAACTTCTTTTCTGTGGTCACCACGCAAAGAAGTACCAGGAAAGTCTTGCTTCCAAAGCGTTACGTATCCAAGATGAGACTGATCGAATCAACGAAGAATCAGCGGCTCGATAACTTTATTCAACAAACTTGGTCTATCGCTTATAGATTCTTCAAAGTCTGCAAGATTGCTTAATTGCACCAAACTATTCACGGCTAAGTAGCGAAGTGGCTCAGGCTCCCACTTTCTAATTGGTTGATTAACAAAATGTAGTCTCCTAAGTTCAAGTTTTCGATCTAGGACTTCAGCAGCCATGATTTTTCCTGATAAGTAACTCATGGTTACGCCATCTCCAGCGTAACCACCTAATCTTCCAAATCCTTGCTTCCGGTCATATTGAAGGTATGGCTCCCAATTGCGGGTAATTGCTACCGCACCTCCCCATGTGTGGGTAAATTTTGTATTCTCCAAAATTGGAAACCATGAACAGGCTAATTTTTGTAAGCGACTATGCACACTTTTGGTCTGCTCTTTAGAAGCTTTTAGTTTTGAAAGATACGGAGTACTAGCTCCTCTGCCGCCAATCGCCAACCTGTTATCGACTGTGCGCTGAGCATAATTGATTACATGTGAATTTTCAGCAAAGGTAAAACGCTCTTGATTTCCAATCTCTTTCCAGATTTTATTAGAAAGGGGTTCGCTGGCAATCATTAGTGAATATAAAGGAATGAATTCTCTATTCGAATCTCCAAATACTTCAGTTGCTTGGATTACTTTTGGCGCCTTAATCCTAAAACTATTTACTAACAAGCCTCCTGGAATTTGAGTTGCCCATGACCGTTGATAGATGGAAACTTTTCGCTTAATAAGATATTCAGCTAATCCTTGGAGTAATTCGAGAGGGTGAACAGTTGCACAGCTTGGGTCAAAAGATCCTCCTAGCACGCCATCGACATTAATAAGTTCTCTTACCTCTTTAGCGGATAACCAATCATTAGCAGAACTCTTTGCTTTTAATCTTTGTAACTGACCTTGATTCCGTGAAAAATAGAGACTTCCGGATTTCACAAATCCAGATTTTTGAGCATATTTTTTTGCAAATTTCCCAATTTCGTCAATCGATTGATCAAGCGCTGTAAAGAGTTGGTTTGCCTTAGTTTCACCATGTCGTTTGATTAGTGACTTCTTGGTAACTGGATACTCACTTGAAGCCCAACCGCCATTTCTACCGCTGGCGCCAAAGCCAATCTCACGTGCTTCAAAGACTGCAATACGTAAAGACTTATCAAACTGATTCAAATGGTAAGCAGTCCAAAGGCCCGAGAAGCCACCACCAATTATTGCTACGTCGAATTCGCTACTGCTTACTAACTCTTTTGTATCTAGTTTTCGAGCAGAGTCTGCCCAAAGAGAGGAATTAACCCTGGAAGCCGGCATCTCGATGGGATCCGTCGCAGAATGGTTTTTCCTTTGAGTGACCACAACGGCAGAGCGAGAAATTTTCTTTAGTTTCTAGGACTTTTCCATCACTATCAACAAAATCTACTTTTCCAGTTACGCGAATTGAGCCATTTGGCTTTATAAATATCTTTGCTCTTTCTTCCATTTTAGTTCCTTAATCTAGATAGTCGCGAAGTACTTGAGAGCGAGATGGGTGACGTAATTTGGACATCGTCTTTGACTCAATTTGACGAATACGTTCACGCGTAACGCCATAAACCTTGCCAATTTCATCAAGTGTCTTTGGCTGTCCATCTGTAAGGCCGAATCTCATGGCTACAACACCAGCTTCGCGTTCTGAAAGGGTATCTAATACCGAATGTAACTGTTCTTGCAACAAGGTAAAGGAGACCGCATCTGCAGGGACAATAGCCTCAGAATCTTCAATCAAATCACCGAATTCCGAATCGCCCTCTTCACCTAGCGGAGTGTGCAGCGAAATCGGTTCGCGACCATACTTTTGAACCTCGACAACTTTTTCTGGAGTCATATCAAGCTCTTTAGCGAGTTCTTCTGGCGTTGGTTCGCGACCTAAATCTTGCAACATCTGACGTTGCACACGTGCCAATTTATTAATGACTTCAACCATATGAACTGGAATACGAATTGTTCTTGCCTGGTCGGCCATTGCACGGGTAATTGCCTGTCGAATCCACCAA
>CAYRXG010000103.1:0-3144 GCA_964428285.1 uncultured Clavibacter sp. | reverse complement strand
GATCGAAACGTCTTCCCATATTCCACGATTATTGCCCCGGTTTGATTCCAGTAAAAAACAGCAATTGCCGAGTTCGCCACGCGAGCGGGGAGAGATATCCAATCTTGAATACCAAATAGGTTTGGGAGTAGTGAAATTACGCAGCCGCGAACAACACCCATGCATAAGGTTAAAAGAATTTGCTCAGAAAGTGATTTACTTTTTAAACCATAAATAACAAAAGGCAGCATGGCCAAGTGTGAAATGAAACCAATCAATAGCCAAGTGGCAATAACTCCCGCTCCGCCCTCTCTCGCCTCAGAAATTAAAATTGGCAGGAATATAGAGAAAGGAAAAGTCCACAGAAATACAGGCATAGTTATTAATTGTTTCGGAAGTAATTTAATAATAATTTTGACATCTTTAAGTTTGTCATTGAGAATCATTTTGAAATATCCTGCATTTTATTCAGGGTTACCAAGCTATCTTTCAGAAGTTCATTGGCGCCAGATAAGAGTTCACTCTTCTTCTCTTCACTCACCGTACCCATAGAATTCATTAAGTGGAGTGCCATGGTGACTCCAGCGATCTTTCCTTGCAGTGTTCCAAATTGACTTTCGAGTAGGGAGCGCTCTATTGCAATGTTTTGGATTGCCATTGATTCGACACTGTCTCGCAAAGTTTTCCCTGATTCATCGATGCCTTTAAAGGTTCCCTCAACGGAGGTTATGAGGGTCGCAATTACTGAAGCGATATAAACCCCATAAAGAGTTTTTAGCCCGGAATACCAAGGCTCATATGGGTAATTCAAATCAAAACCGAGTTTAGGTTGAAGGAGATTGTAAAAAGCCTGCATGGCAAATGCTCCGATGTATCCAAACAGGTAAGCCATGGATTTGAATCTAAGATTTCGCTTAATAATCCAAGAAAGCGGAAGCAAATAGAGCGTTACAAATATTGCTCCTATAAATCCAGCTTGGGCCCCTTCAAAACCATTTCTTGCGAATTGGCCGGCGAAACTTCCAATCAGCATCAAAATAAAGGAAATTCGAATTGAGAGAACCCTTGGAATTAGAGCGCTCCAATATGAGAATGAATCACCTCTAGAACTTCTATTACTCTGCGTAACTTCTGCGCGCGAATAATTGACTTTCTGGCTCTCTAACGAATTACCAACCTCGAGACTTTGTTTGTATAACTTCTGCAAATCTTCAGATTTTGTTAATCCATTTTCCTGGCCTAACGCCTTACCTATACCTGCCTGTAATTGGCTAACTTGCGGCAAAAGCTGCTGCTCAAGCACGGTTTGGGCTTGAGCAAGTTTCACACGCTCAATCTCTGCCAGCCCTTGCTTCTCTTGCTCAAGTACGTTGCCAAGTGCTTCCAGAGCCTTAATTTGAATTCGCTTTCGCTCGATAGAGCCGAAATAAAAGGCGATCAAACCCATCGTTACACACGTGTACGAGGCAGAAGGCAGGACGTGGACCTCAAATGCGTAATCAAAGCCAAAACTCCAGGCTCCATTACACGCGGTAAAGAACCCTCTAACAAGACCGGCACTAAACCAGACAAAAACACAGCGCCAGAGTGGTTGCGATTCTTTCCGGCGATTTCCAAGGAGCAGCGCTTGCGCTAGAAATAAATAAAGCGCACAGACCAATTCACCACCGAGGGCGATTGTGGCCGCCTTTGAAATTGAAACATCAAAATTAAACTGTGTTCGCTCTATCGCCGTTAAGAATCCAAAGGGAAAAACCAGAGTTGAGTACGTGCGGATCGACACCGCCCAGCGCCCCGTTGCGGCGAAGCGGTAACGTTGAAAAGCAGCTTTCACTTAACGACTACTTTTCCTTGCTGCCACATGCGTACAGCAAGTACTCGGGGATTGAAATCTTCATCATTTTTTATGCCGAGGCTGGAAAAGGTGCGTTGCACCAAAGTCTCGGCGGCGCGTAGTGAGGTCCCACGCTTTCTAGCGATAGCGGCATTGGTGTACCCCTCGGCCAGTAATAACAAAATCTCACCCTGTGTGGCGCTTATGATGATTCGATCATTTTCCATAACAGGTCTAACAGTTTCAGAACTTGAATGCGAGATCGATTCTTCAACGGCGGTGACTAATTCCGAGATTGACCCAAGTTCAGATTTAACTAAGTAAGTAACCCCCGCCGGTATCGCCACCCCGTTGGGTATTGCCAAGGTAGGGGAGGCGTGTGAAGTAAGCACAACTTTTCCCACCCATGGGTGTTCTTTCTCTATGTACTGCAGAAGATCCGCCCCACTTGGGCCAGTAATTCCAAAATTCAGATCCGTAATCACAACATGCGGATCAAAAGATTTAACTAGCTCAATTGCCTGAGCCACCGAGGTAACCGCCTCAACTTGGAAATTGGCACCCTCTAAAACCTCGCGTAGGAGATTTAGAGTGAACTCTTCATCTTCTGCGACGAGCACTCGCGCCCTGAATCCGGTTGTCATGAATCTCCCGTTAGTTAGGGGTTCAGTTTATGCGCGCACCCTTTGGAAGATAAGACCTAATTATCGGTTTTTACTTAGATCTCAACAGTTCTTCGACCCAATCACGATATTTGGCGCGCCCAATCTTCGGATCCAAATGTTTGATTGCAAATTCGTATCCCGATTCAGCCAGATTCTTTAGCCTCTCCGGATTTGCGCTTAGCTCCTCAATTTTCTTCGCCAAAGCAGATGGATCACCCGCTTCTACCAATTCAGCAGCTCCATCTAAAAACTTCCAAGTGGCTCCGCCTCGTGGCACCGCGGCAAGCACCGGGCGCTCGCTATAAAGGTATGAAGTCAATTTGCTCGGAAGGCTCATCTCCATCTGGGTGGTGCGTTCATTAACCAGCAAGAGATCTGCCGCAGATAACAAAGCCGAATAATCCTCATCCGATACCGCAGCCATGACGGAGATATTTTTCTTACCCTGGCACAAAACCTTTAAGTTACTCTCTTGGTTTCCGTGCCCCACTAAATAAATCTTTATTCGAGAATATCCATTTAGTGATTGCGCCGCCCTAACCACATTTTCAAGGTCTTGTTTGGCTCCCATATTTCCTGTGTGCACCACCACAAATTCACCTTCAACCCAACCGAACCGACTTCGAGCCTGCTCTCGGTTTACTGAAACAATCGTTCGCGCAGAAT
>CAYRXG010000102.1:0-3158 GCA_964428285.1 uncultured Clavibacter sp. | reverse complement strand
GCGAAGCAGACCACGAATTTGAAGTCGTGCAATCCTTCTCTGATAAGGCAATTGAAAGCTGCCCTGAGTGTGGGAAAAAAGTCCGGAAGATCTACTCGAATGTGGGGGTAGTCTTTAAAGGCTCCGGTTTTTATAAAACAGATTCTCAAAAGAAATCTAGTTCAACCTCTGAATCAAAAACTGAAGTTAAGAAGGAAACTAAAGCCGATTAATCGTTGTGATGAGGTGGCTTGTCACTCTTAATATCGTCATCACGACGCGTATCTGGTTCTAATTCAATTTCATCTTCAGTAATCGAAGGTATCAATTCACTCATTATTTGAACAATGCTAACTGAATTCCGGCATAAATATCTGATAAAGATTTCTGCAGTTCACTTGCAGGGATGGCTTTTTGGGCAATTAAGGTTGCTAATCCATGTACCGATGACCAAGCCAGCATAGGAGCAATCGCCTTGGTTTTTTGGTTTAAAAGGCCGACATCTTGTAATTCCGTAACACTTTCTTGCAAAACTAGCCATGCGCGATCATCAAGATCCATAGTTGAATCTTCTTCACAGGGAATAAATGCAATTTCAAATAGCCAGGGATTCTTCTTTGCATACTCGACATAACCTTGTCCAATAGCTTCAAATCTTTTTATGGCAAATTTCTTTGGACTTGAACTCTTTGGTACTCGATCACGTTTTGCAATCATTAACTCCGCGATCTCGCTTCTGATTTGGGCTGCCACATCTGCTCTTAATTGTTCAAGATTTTCAAAATGACGGTAAAGGGCTGCCGGCGAAACTCCTACTGTTGATGAAACTTTTCTAAGTCCTAAGGAATGCATACCGCCATCTGCTATTAGTTTGCGGGCAGCCAATACCGCCGAATGGCGTAAATCACCATGATGGTAATCAGAGCCCTTGCGCGTAGGTGTTAACATTGTTTACATTATTGCCTAGTCAGAATTAACAGTCAAGGAAGGCAGATTCATGTTTGAAAAATTGGGCAACTTAATTACGCGCCGCAGCAAAGCGGTATTCCTGCTTTCAATAATTCTTGTTCTAACTTTTGGCACGTTAGGAACCCAAGTTTTCGCTCGCTTTGACTCTGGCGGCTATTCCGATCCAAATAGCGATTCGGCAAAAGTATTCGAATATCTAGATGAAACTTTTGGCGTAAAAGATCCTGCTGTAGTTCTTACTTTAGAATCGAAAACATCAGTTGATGATGAAGCAACAATCGCTGCTGCAACCGCTCTTGAAGCAAAGCTTCGCGGTGAAGCTAGTGCAGAGACTGTAATTTCTTATTGGAGCGCCGGTTTCAACCCTGCTTTTAAGAGCACAGATGGGACTGCTGCCTATCTCTTTGTCTATCTAAAAAGCGAAGATTTTACGGAGATTGATAAGTTGGGTGGTTACTATCAAGAAGAATATGAAGGAACCTTCCAGGATCAACGAATCCGAGTTGCAGGTGGCGCAGTCTTTGCCAATTCGATTAATGGTCGAATCCAAGATGATCTAAAAATTTCAGAAGCAATCTCAATTCCACTTACCTTTATCTTTCTAGTTTTAGTTTTTGGCGCATTAACAGCATCTGCTATGCCGCTAGTCATTGGCGTAACTGCAATCCTTGGAACTTTCTTCGGACTTTACTTGCTAACGCTTATTACTGATGTAAGTATCTTTGCGCTAAATCTGACCACTGGCTTGGGTCTAGGTCTTGGAATTGATTACGCGTTATTGATAGTAAATCGCTTTAGAGAAGAGCTACATCGCGGTGTTGATCGGGTTAACGCCATTAAAAATACGATGAAAAGCGCCGGAAAGACTGTCTTCTATTCGGGCTTAACTGTGGTTGTTACTTTAGCTTCACTTACATTCTTTCCAATGAATTTCTTAAAATCAATGGGATATGCAGGTGCAATTGTTGTCGCACTTGCAGTAGTTGGTGCACTAATTCCATTACCTGCGCTACTGATGATGCTGGGTGAAAAAGTGAATAAAGGTGTGGTGCGAAAGAACGCAATCACTCCAAAAACTGATGGCGGTTGGGCAAAACTTGCACGTTTTGTAATGCGCAGGCCAATACCGGTAGCACTCGTTTCGCTAGCAATTCTCGCGGTGATGATTGCGCCAATCTCTAATGTAAAGTTTTCACAAGTTGATAGCCGTGTACTTCCAAAGAGCGATCCGGCATATCAAGCATCAGCTTTTATTGAAGAGAAGTTTCCGGGACAAGAGAGCAATCCAATTGAAATTATCTTCCCGCAAGGCGCCGGAAAAGAATTTGCAGTTGCCGAGTACGCGCGCAACCTAAGTCAGGTACCTGGAATTGTTCGAGTCGGCGTTCCAGAAGTTAAGGGTGAAGCCGTTCGATTAATTGCAATCCACGAGATGGCGCCAAGAACTCCAGAGGCCCAAGATCTGATCAACCGAATTCGCCTACTGGATTCATCAACCGAAGTATTAGTCGGCGGTATTGCTGCTGATTACGCCGATGCGCAAAAGGGCATTTCAGATACCTTGCCGTGGGTATTTCTCTGGATAACCATCTCGGTCTTAATTCTGCTCTTCCTATTTACCGGTTCAGTTCTATTACCTATTAAGGCCATATTGCTTAACTTCCTCTCCCTGACCGCAACCATCGGAGTTTTAACCTTGATCTTTATCGATGGCTATTTCACTTTCTTAGTTGGTGACTTTATAAATACCAAAACATTAGACACTAGCTCTCTGGTGCTAGTTGCCATAGTCGCGTTTGGACTATCGATGGATTACGAGCTCTTCTTGCTATCTCGAATTAAAGAAGAGCATGATTCAGGTAAATCTAATGAAGAATCTGTCGCACTAGGTCTGCAAAAATCGGCTCGAATTATTACAGCGGCTGCATTTATTCTTGCAATTGTCTTTGCTGCTTTCATAATAAGCGGAGTTACATCAATCAAGATGATGGGCTTTGGAATTGCATTTGCAATTCTTTTAGATGCAACTTTGATTCGAGCACTTCTTGTGCCAGCGCTAATGCGTCTATTTGGAAGTCTTAACTGGTGGGCGCCAAAATTCTTAAAGAAATTCCAAATTAATCATTAAATAAATTATTTATTATCTACTGATTAATAAGTGTCCTTGGCCGGAGTTGAACCGGCGACCTACCGCTTAGGAGGCGGTTGCT
>CAYRXG010000101.1:0-3189 GCA_964428285.1 uncultured Clavibacter sp. | reverse complement strand
TGATTCTGGTTCAGCTTGTCTAGGTTCGAGTCCTGGTACCCCAGCAAAACTTGAGCTAAAAACTTAATAAGAAAGATATGGCCCCGTCGTCTAGTGGCCTAGGACTCTGGCTTCTCAAGCCAGCTACGAGGGTTCGAATCCCTTCGGGGCTGCCAATATCTTTCACTATTTTGCGAGATATTCAGTTAGTTTGGCAGCCGTAGCAACAACTGCAGCAGCATGTAATCGCCCAGGTTGTCTTCCTAATCTCTCAATTGGTCCGCTAATACTTACAGCAGCAATGACTCGATTATTTGGTCCGCGCACCGGCGCTGAAACTGATGCAACACCTGGCTCTCTCTCGCCGACGCTCTGTGCCCAACCTCTTCTTCTAACTGCGGAAAGTGCTGCGGCATTAAATCTGGCATTTGTTAATGCGCGATGTAGGCGATCTGCATCTTCCCAAGCAAGTAGAACTTGAGCAGCTGAACCGGCGCCCATAGTCATCGCAGCCCCAACTGGCACTGAATCGCGAAGACCGGAGATTCGCTCTGCAGCTGCAACACAGATTCGCTGGTCGCCTTGCCTGCGATAAAGCTGAGCGCTCTCGCCAGTCGCATCACGTAGTGAGGTAAGTGCAGGCGTCGCCACAGATAACAATCGATCCTCGCCTGCTGCGGCAGCAAACTCTGCATTTCTTGTTCCGATAATAAAACGACCATTTAAATCCCTAGCGACAAGTCTGTGAACTTCCAGGGCGACTGCCAGTCGATGGGCGGTTGGACGGGCAATTTTCGTTGCCTTAACTAATTCACTTAATGAATGTGGTCCAGATTCTAAGACGGTAAGAATTCGTACCGCTTTATCAAGAACGCCAACTCCGCTATTCTTCTTGTCCATAATCTGATAATGCCATCTCACCTAGTGAGAAGTAAAGTTTTCGGGAGGAGTATCAATGGGCAAGACTCTCGCAGAGAAGTTATGGGAAGACCACGTCGTAAGAAGGGCTGCTGGTGAACCTGATCTTCTTTATATCGATTTACATCTAATTCACGAAGTAACTAGCCCTCAGGCATTTGATGGTTTGCGGTTATCGGGCAGAAAAGTCAGACATCCCGAATTAACTCTTGCAACCGAAGATCACAATGTTCCTACTCTTGATATTGATAAGCCGATAGCTGACCCGGTATCTCGACTTCAAGTGGACACTCTTCGCAAAAACTGTGCCGAGTTTGGAATTCGCATACATTCACTTGGAGATGTTGAGCAAGGAATTGTTCACGTAGTTGGACCACAACTTGGAATCACACAACCGGGAATGACAATTGTTTGTGGCGATTCACATACATCAACTCATGGAGCTTTTGGAGCTCTGGCATTTGGAATTGGCACCAGTGAAGTCGAGCATGTTCTTGCAACTCAAACGCTACCTCTGGCTAAGCCAAAGATGATGGCAATAAATGTTGAAGGAAAGCTCAAACCAGGGGTAACTTCAAAAGACATAATTTTGGCAGTAATCGCAAAGATTTCGACCGGTGGCGGTCAGGGATATATCTTGGAATATCGAGGAAGTGCGATTCGTGAGTTATCGATGGAAGCGCGGATGACTATCTGCAATATGTCGATTGAAGCAGGTGCGCGAGCCGGACTTATTGCGCCAGATGAAACAACTTTTGAATATATAAAAGGTCGACCTCATGCGCCAAAAGGCGCGGATTGGGATGCCGCACTTGCTTATTGGAAAACCCTGCAGAGCGATGCAGATGCAAAATTTGATAAAGAGATTTATCTCAATGCAGATGAGTTGTCTCCATTTGTTACTTGGGGAACAAATCCTGGACAGGGAATTCCACTAAATGAAGCGGTGCCAAATCCGGCGTCATTCTCTGATGAACAAGAACGACGTGCCGCAGAGAGTGCTCTGGTTTACATGGATCTAAAAGCTGGAACACCGATGAAAGAAATCAAAATTGATACTGTATTTCTTGGTTCATGTACCAATGGCCGGATTGAAGATTTACGATCAGCTGCTCAGATAATTAAAGGCAAGAAAGTAGCATCTAATACTCGAATGTTAGTTGTGCCAGGTTCAGCAAGAGTTCGTTTACAGGCAGAATCAGAAGGTCTAGATAAAGTATTTCTTGATGCTGGTGCTGAGTGGCGAAGTGCGGGTTGTTCCATGTGTCTTGGAATGAATCCCGACCAACTCAAACCTGGCGAGAGATCTGCTTCGACAAGTAATCGCAACTTCGAAGGTCGTCAAGGTAAAGGCGGCAGAACTCACTTGGTAAGCCCACTTGTTGCGGCAGCAACTGCGCTTAAGGGAACGCTGGCTTCGCCGGCGGATTTATAAAGGAGAGCAGAAATGGAAAAATTTATCTCTCATAAAGGTACTGCAGTTCCATTGCGCCGAAGCAATGTTGATACTGATCAAATTATCCCTGCTGTCTATCTCAAGCGAGTTACACGTTCAGGATTTGAAGATGGATTATTTGCCGCTTGGCGTAGCGATCCAGATTTTGTTCTTAATAAAAAAGAATATAGCGGTGGAACAATTCTTATCGCAGGTGCCGACTTTGGAACTGGATCTTCCAGAGAGCATGCTGTCTGGGCGCTACAGAACTACGGTTTCAAAGTTGTAATCTCTTCGCGTTTTGCCGATATCTTTAGAGGTAATTCCCTAAAAGGCGGACTGCTGACAATCATCCTGCCGCAAGATGAAGTTGAAGCGCTCTGGCAAGCCGTTGAAGCAAATCCAAAAGTTGAAATAACAGTAGATCTTGAGAAACGTACTGTCGCTTATGCCGGCAGAGAGATTGCTTTTGAATTAGATGACTACACAAGATGGCGACTAATGGAAGGTCTTGATGACATAGGTTTAACACTTCGCCATCTGGACTCCGTTGAAGAATTTGAGCAAAAAAGAGCCGCTTTTAAGCCAAAAACTCTTCCGATACTCTCTTAAGTGACTCATTTCTAGTTACCCTCAACCTTTAATTGAGAGTTTTTTACGCATAAAAATTGAATTTTTTCCTCTTTTTAGAAATTTAATTTTCTACGACACACCGCGAAAGATGCACAAAATAAGGCTTTTCACTGCGTAAATTGAGAAACGAATTAAGCAAATGCTTAATTTTACGCGTAAATAAGGGGATTTAAATGAACAAGACCCAGTTCATTGCTTCGTTGGCACCACATTTCAACGGAAGC
>CAYRXG010000100.1:0-3202 GCA_964428285.1 uncultured Clavibacter sp. | reverse complement strand
GCAGTTCCGTAAATTCTCTGCAGCATTGGATTCTTTTCTTAACCTCGCCAATAGGCCGCAGCACTTCTCATTAATTTAAAAGCAGGAATATGTTTTGTTGAGGGCAAGTGAGGACCTCGACACAAATCGCTCCACACTGGTTGACCATCTCTACCTAGGTTGTCATAAATCGTTAATTCAGCTCCACCAACTTCAACACTTGCTTCTTCACCTGCGCCAGATTTCAAACCGATTAATTCGCACTTATACGGCTCGTGAGCAAGTTCTTTCAGAGCATCCGATTCGGAAGTAATGCGGCGTTTGAATCTCTGACCATCTTTGATGATTTTTCGCATCGCAGACTCTATTTTTTCAAAATCATCTGGATTAAAAGGACGCTCTGGATCGAAATCGTAATAGAAACCGTCAGTGATTGGCGGACCAATACCTAGTCTCGTACCTGAGAAAATACTCTGCACTGCTTGTGCCATTACGTGAGCAGTTGAATGGCGCAGAACTGCAAGTCCTTCGGGAGAAGAAATCGTTACTGATTCAATGGAGTCACCAGAAACTAAGTCACTCCACAAATCTTTTAATTCGCCATTAATTTTGCAGACAACTACATCTTTTCTATCTGCGAAAATCTGTGTTGGTTTTTGATCTGCCGCAACGTTGACGGCAACACCATCAACGGTGACTGAAATCTCGGACATGCCCCTAGCCTACCGAAGTCCGTACTGCCATTTCTCGGATTTCTTGCGCAAACAATTCGCTAATTGGCAGATCCGGCATCACTCGCCCATCAATACTCTGCACAGGTATCGCAATTTTCAAACTTGAAATCACTAATGCGGCCTGCACATGCGAGAGATCATTTGTGTCTATTTTTCGGACCTTCACTGGCAAATTTTCGACAACTAAAGCGCGCATAACTCCAGGCAGCACCCCCTGAACAATTGGTGGAGTAACCCACATGCCGTTGGTGTAAAAAATCAGGTTCGACACAGCAGCTTCGCAAACATCGTGATTGCTGTTAATTACTATCGCTTCGTCGCATCCACGAGATTTAGCAGCTTCTAAAATTTCTAGACGAGAGGTATATGGAAAAGTTTTACTCGGTACCCCTTGAATATCAATGCGTACCGAATGGGTACATAACTTTAAGTTGTGGGTAATTTCGGTATATGCATCGTGAGTTGCGATAAATGTGCCATCATTTTTAAAAAGTAAACGCAATCTGCCAACTGGATGGCTAACTTCAGCAAGTAATACATCTATTGCTGTGCGTACGCGTTCTTCATTAGGAATAGAGACGCCAACTCGCGCCCCTGCATCAAGTGCTCTTCGCATATGCCTATTTAATGCATACGGAATTCCATCAACAGTTTTAATGGTTTCGAAGACGCCAAAACCTTCTGGCCAGTTATCTGCTTCAAGGAGATCTGATTGCGCATCAACTAATGCGTCATTGAACCAAATCTTCATGAAATTTCTCCTGATGCAATCTTGACCAGCCGCTGGGCCTTTAGCTCTGTTTCTTCCCATTCAGATTGGGGATCACTGGCCCATGTTATTCCTGCGCCTGTTCCAAATTTCAAAACATTGCCATCTTTCCAAAAAGTTCTAATCGCAACGGCTAATTCACATGAATCACCTTGAATCCAACCTAATGCGCCGCAATAAGGTCCACGATTATTTTCATGCTCTGCAATTATCCGAATAGCAGATGATTTAGGTGCTCCACTTACAGATCCTGGTGGCAGCAGCGGAGTAATAACTTGATACCAATTCAAATCATCCTTTAACTCACCAGTGACATCTGAAACCAAATGATCTAATCCAGGGTGCACTTCCACTGCCAACAAACGTGGAACATCGATGGAACCATCTTTGCAAATTTGACCAAGATCATTTCGAATCAAATCAACAATCATTATATTTTCGGCCTGATCCTTGCTTCCGAAATCAGATCCTCCAGAAGGTCTTGTGCCCTTAATCGGAGATGAAGTTACTTTTGAGCCGCTCCGTTTTAGAAAGAGCTCAGGTGAAGCTGATGCAATTTCAAGACCAGGTATTCGAAGATAGGAAGCGTATGGTGCTGGATTGTTATTCAGAATTGAAGAAAAGAGGGGCGATAGAGAAAAATCAGGAGCAATCGTTACGCTCAGAATTCGACATGCGTTTACCTGATAAACCTCACCAACGGATATGTCTTCTTGAATGCCAGATACATACGAAACGTAATCCTGTTGATTCATTGAAGACACAAACTCGTCCGTAACAAATGCAGAACCCTCAGAAACAAATTCAGATTGCTTAACCTCAGAGAATTTTGCACATGTCCATTGGCCTTCAAATGAAATGGATACAGCCCAAAAACCATCTGCAGTAATTTCTCGGGGGTCGTGCGTCACCAGCTGCAAACCAGTTGCAAACCGATTGCCCATCCAAAAGATCGGCTCAACCCCTGCGTTCATGCGGACAACTTAGTCGTTAGCCACTCGCTTTGGCTCTTACGCACTCATGCGATAGATTTTGCCCTGCAATACGCGGACGTAGCGCAGTTGGTAGCGCGGAACCTTGCCAAGGTTCAGGTCGCCGGTTCGAACCCGGTCGTCCGCTCTGATTCACCGCCACTTACATCTTTTTACTAATGTAAAAGATAAAAGTGGCGGTCTTTCTATGGTGGAATGGCCGAGAGGCGAGGCAAGGGACTGCAAATCCCTCTACACGGGTTCAAATCCCGTTTCCACCTCCATTATTAATCAATATGAATAAGCATGTCCATTGACCAATAAGAATGAAAGAATCTCTCTATGAATTCCGAAGATGAGTCACAACGTCCGTGGGGTCGTTATGAAATCTTGCAAGAGAGTGCAATTCATAAAACAAAGTGCATTTATGTTTTGCCAGGAAAACGACTTTCTTACCAACGCCACCAAAAACGATCCGAACATTGGTTCATCATTCAAGGCGATGCAGAAGTTACGTTAGAAGGAAAAGTTTCAAAGCTTTCCTCCGGTGACACGATTTCGATCGCTAAGGGCCAACTACACCGAATTGCAAACATCGGAAGCAATGAAGTTATTTTCATTGAAGTTCAAACTGGAACGTACTTTGGCGAAGATGATATTGAGCGTATCGAGGACGATTTCGGTCGCTAATTTGGCTGTTGTATAGTTCTGCTACCTAAGGACGATTGGCTCAGCGGTAGAGCACCACA
>CAYRXG010000099.1:0-3237 GCA_964428285.1 uncultured Clavibacter sp. | reverse complement strand
CTGCAATCTCATCAAGAAACCAACGATCATGCGTAACTACAACTACAGATAAATCACGTCGTTTGCGAATATGTGCGGCAAGCCAGGCAACCCCTTCGATATCTAAGTGATTTGTTGGTTCATCAAGTAACACCAAATCCAGCGGTTCGATAAGTAACTTTGCAATTCCAACTCTTCGTTTCTCGCCTCCGGATAAAGAGTTATATGCGCGATCAAGTACTTCGCTAGAAAATCCTCCAAATAAGCCGCTGAATATTTCGCGAACTCCAGCATCACTCGCCCATTCATGAGTTTTTTTGCTTCCTAAAACAAAATCGCGCACTAATCCAGAAAAATTATTATCTACTTGATGCAGAATTCCGATTCTCGCCCAATTTGCCCTAGTTATACGTCCACTATCTGGTTGATCAATTCCAGCTAATAATTTAAGGAGAGTTGATTTTCCGCCGCCGTTTCGCCCGACAATTCCGATTCGCTCGCCCTCTGAAATGCCAAGTGAAACCTCATTCAATAAAGCTTCGTCAAATGCTTTTGAGACTTTTTCGATGCTTATTAGGTTGCGGGCCACCGGATAAGGCTAATCTCCGGTAATGGAATTTCGAACCACTGCTGCATTTATTGGAATTGCCTTAGTTGTAATTTACGCAGTCGGTTCTGGAATTTGGGTAAACAGTTCACCAGGTTGGTACACATCCCTTAATAGACCAAGTTGGCAGCCACCTGATTTTGTATTCGGTTTAATCTGGCCGTATAACTTTATAGTTTTAGGAATTTCCGCTTTCCGTATCTCAAATATGTTAACCAAATCTGAAGTCATAATCTGGCTAACAACTTTTGCAATCTCAATCGTTTTTGCACTTTCTTGGGCTTACCATTTCTATGTTCCTCATCAAATACAGATTGCCGCAATCTCTTTAGCTTTGACGGCGATATTCACCTTGCCAATGACTTACTTAACTTTTAAATCTTCTATTGCTCTTGGTTTTGCACTTGTTCCATATCAACTTTGGGTAGCAATTGCCGCTAGCTTGGCGTGGGGCTACTACCAAAATAACTAATTTCCTAAATCTTCTAGCGGCTTGCCAGAAACTCGATAGACCGTCCATTCCGACATTGGTTCTGCACCTAGCGAGCGGTAAAACTCGATTGCCGGTGAATTCCAATCAAGAACCCACCACTGGAATCTGCCATATCCGCGATCGTTACAGATCCTTGCTAAATGTTGTAACAGCGCTTTGCCATATCCTCGACCACGAAATTCTGGTTTAACAAATAGATCTTCTAGGTAGATGCCATGCTTTCCTTGCCAAGTTGAGTAATTGAGAAACCAAATTGCCATTCCAGCAATTTGATTATCGACTTCTACTAAATCACAAAAGACTTTCGGGTTTTCAGCGAAAATCGTATTAAGAATCTCAGTTTCTGATGCGGCAACTTGATCAGGCGCTTTTTCGTATTCTGCTAAATCTTTAATTAATTGCAGAATTATTGGCGCCTCATCTTGACGGGCTGACCTAATCTTCATTAGCTACGTTCCTCTGCGATTGAATTTCCACCATCAACTACAAGCGCTTGGCCAGTAATAAAACCTGCGCTCTCTGATGCTAGCCAATTAACTAGACCAGCAATTTCGGATGGTTTTCCACTCCGTCCAAGTGGAGTTTTCATGCCCTGCAATTTTTCGTGAGCGCTCTGGGTATCGGTGGCAATCCAACCTGGCAATATTGCGTTACAAGTAATTCCATATTTCGCTTCATCAAGAGCAATTGATTTTGTTAATCCAACCATCGCCGCTTTTGCTGCTGCATAAACTGGTTGCTTTGCCATCGCCATCAAGCCACCAGTAACACTTGAAATCATAATAATTCGACCCGCTTTAGATTTCCGTAACGCAGGAAGCGCCGCTTTAGTTAAATTAAATGCGGTATCAAGATTTCGCTGTATGCCCCGTTGCCAGGCTTCACTGGAAACTTCAGTTAGCGAACTAGCTTCATCTGCCCCAAGTGGTGAATTAATACTGGTCATTCCTGCGTTATTGACTAGAACATCAAGTTCGCCAATTTCTTTAATCAGCCGTTCGCACTCTTCTGCAATTGTTAAATCAGCAATAAAACCTGTAGCACCTAATTCCTGGGCTCGTTTCATTATTCGATCAGTAGTTGAAGTAATGAATACCTCTGCACCATTTTCTTTCAGAGCCTGGGCGATTGCAAAACCAATACCACCCGGTGCTCCGGCTCCAGTTACAAGTGCTCGCATATATTTACCGATATTAAAAAGTAAGGGTTACTTTTTCTAAACCGCGCGAGACATCAGGATTGTGTCCCAACTTGAGAGCTAACTTAACGGCCAAAATCTGAAGCAACGAGGCATCTATAACGCAATTTAGAGCTTCATCGGCAGAGTTTGCGCCGTTAAGAATGACTTCGTTATTTTGGCTAAAAGATCCGCTTCCAATCCATATTATTTCTGCACCGCGTTCCCTGGTTGCATTAACCGCTTTTTCCAAGCCCTTTTCGGAAGCACCGGCTGGCGCGATTACAAATACCAATGAATCTTTATCAACGGCTGCCATCGGTCCATGCACATAATCTGCTGCTGAATAGCCTTGAACAAATAGATAACAAGTCTCTTGAATCTTTAGCGAGCCTTCACGAGCATTCGCATATCCAAAACCTCTTCCAATGAAAACCAAATTCTTGATTGAGGCAATTTTTGAAATTAAAGAATCGCTTATTTTATTATCTGTTAGTGACTCATTTAACCGGTCGCCGGCATCACTAAAATCAAAGTTCTTGCCTTGCCAAGTTCTAATTAATTTGAGTGAAGCAAATAGCTGTGCGGAGTAGCTCTTGGTGGCAGCAAGGGCACGTTCTTTTTCGGCCATTAGATCAATATGAGTATCTGCAATCTTTGCCATCGGTGAATTTGCATCGTTAGTTATAGTTATTAAAAGAGCGCCACCATTCTTGGCAGCTTCTAAATAACTAAGTAGATCTGGCGATTGACCGCTCTGACTTAAGCCGATTACTAGCGTCTCATTGAAGTTTAACTTTGCGCCGTTGATGGAGACCGCAGAAGGAGCTGCGATTCCGACTGGCAAACCTAGTTCAGTTTCAATGAGCGCCTTTAGAAAAAGTGCTGCGTGTGCCGATGTGCCACGTGCGACCAAAATTACATTGCTGACATTTCTAGATTTAATTCCTGAAATTGCTTTATCGAATATCGCCTGACTTT
>CAYRXG010000098.1:0-3247 GCA_964428285.1 uncultured Clavibacter sp. | reverse complement strand
CACTTCTTCAGCTATCTGTCTTTGCACTCGGCATCATGCCTTACATCACCGCATCAATCATCGTCCAACTTCTAACAGTTGTAATTCCTCGCTTTGATGCGTTGAAGAAAGAAGGACAATCCGGAACTGCAAAATTAACTCAGTACACCCGTTACATCACAGTTGGTCTTGCGGTACTTCAGACTTCAGGTTTGCTTGCAGTTGCACGTACCCCTGGTCGACTAATTCAAGGATGTACTGAAGAAATCATTCCTGATACTTCGTGGGTACGAATCACAACAATGATCTTCGTAATGACTGCCGGAACCGCAGTAATTATGTGGCTCGGAGAATTAATTACCGATCGCGGCGTAGGTAACGGAATGTCAATCTTGATCTTCACATCAATTGCGGCAACTTTCCCAAGCCAGCTCTGGTCAATCAGACTTTCACGTGGCTGGGGAACCTTCCTCTTCATCATGGCAGTTGGCGTACTAATCGTTGCCGCTGTTGTATTTGTTGAGCAATCACAGCGACGTATCCCAGTTCAATATGCAAAGCGAATGATTGGCCGTAAGGAATATGGCGGTACCACCACATATATTCCGATCAAAGTTAATCAATCTGGCGTTATTCCAGTGATCTTTGCATCCTCCTTGCTCTACATTCCATCGCTAATTGCCAACTTCACTAACTCGCAAGCTCCGTGGGCAGTTTGGATTTCAACAAACTTTGTAACTGGCGATCATCCAATCTATATCGCTGCTTACGCGCTATTAATTATTTTCTTTGCTTACTTCTATGTTGCAATTACCTTCAACCCAGAAGAAACTGCAGAGAACATGCGCAAGTACGGCGGCTTTATTCCAGGAATCCGCGCTGGTAAACCAACAAGCGATTACCTGCAATATGTGCTCTCCAGAATTACCGCGCCAGGTTCGCTATACCTTGCCTTTGTTGCAATCATCCCAATCATTGCGCTCGTACTATTTGGCGCATCACAGCAATTCCCATTTGGCGGAACTGCAATTTTGATCGTGGTTGGTGTTGGTCTTGATACTGCAAAGCAGATTGAGAGCCAATTGCAGCAACGTTCATACGAGGGGTTCCTGCGCTAATGCGTCTCGTCCTGGTCGGACCACCAGGTGCCGGCAAGGGAACACAAGCCACACTGCTTGCCGAACACTTCGAGATTCCACATATTTCAACTGGCGATATCTTCCGAGCAAATTTGAAATCAGGAACTGAGCTTGGCCTACAAGCAAAAAGTTATATGGATAAAGGCGAATTAGTTCCAGACTCTGTAACAAATGCCATGGTTAAAGATCGCCTAGCAACAGCTGACGGATTTCTTCTTGATGGCTTTCCCAGAAATGTGGCGCAGGCCGAAGTGCTACGCGCATTTTTAGGGGAGCGAAATAAACCGCTAGATGCAGTTGTCGAATTTGCAATTAATAACGCGGAAGTAATTAAGAGGTTATCAAGTCGTCGTACCTGCCGCGGCTGCGGAAAAGTATTTCCAGGAGAGCTAGCCAAGTGCGATAGCTGTGGCGGCGAGCTTTATCAGCGCGAAGATGATCAGGAATCAGTCATTTCTCGTCGTCTTGAAGTCTATGCCGAACAGACCGCGCCGATTGTTTCCTTTTATCGTCAAGAAGGCTTACTAATTACGGTAACTGCAACTGGCGCCGTTGCAGAAATCACTGAAAATGTCATTAGAGCGCTAAATGCGAAAGTAAGTTAAGTCATGGCGATCCAGATTAAGACTTTGGATCAACTAAAGACCATGCGCAAGGCGGGTCTCTTAGTTCGAAATACTCTCGAATTAATTCGAACCCAAATTAAAGCCGGCATCACCACAAGTGCATTGGATGCAGTAGCAGAAGCAAATATAAAGCGTGGCGGTGGAACTTCTAACTTCAAGGGTTATCACGGATTCCCAGCAACAATTTGTGTTTCGATAAATGACGAGATTGTTCATGGAATTCCTGGAGATCGAATGATTATGCCTGGCGATGTGGTCTCAGTTGATTGTGGTGCAGTAATCGATGGTTGGCATGGCGATGCCGCATTTACCGTCATAGTTGATCCAGTAGATCCAGCAACCCAAAAAATGTTAGATGTTTGCGAAGAATCAATGTGGCAAGGAATTGCAGCAGGCGCGGCCGGCGCAAAGCTCTCTGATATTGGTCATGCGATTGAGAAATATGTAAATGCACAGGGTAAATATGGAATCTTGCGCGAATACGGCGGTCACGGAATAGGTACCGCAATGCATATGGAGCCACATATTTTAAATTTTGGAAAACCTGGCAATGGTCCAAAGATTGAACCAGGTATGGTCTTTGCAATCGAACCGATGATCACCATGGGCTCAGAGCGAACCAAAGTTCTTGCCGATAATTGGACAGTTGTAACAATCGATCAATCTCGTGGTTCTCACTTTGAAAATACCTATTGCATTGCCCCAGATGGCAAGCCTTTTGTTCTGACGGAGATCGATGGCGGCCGGAGCCGGTTGGCTCAATTTGGGATAGAAGTAAGCGAGCTTCTGTAGGGGCGGGAGCACGAATTTCCCTTTTTTCACCCCCTCACTTAAACTCGCCCTCTGCCCAAATGAGGGTGCAATCGAGGAAAAACGAAGAGGTAAAAGTTTGGCAAAAAAAGACGGTGCGATCGAAATCGAAGGCACTGTTGCTGAAGCTTTACCAAATGCGATGTTCCGAGTTGAACTCACAAATGGACATAAGGTCTTGGCACATATCAGTGGAAAGATGCGACAGAACTACATTCGCATACTTCCCGAAGATCGTGTGATCGTAGAACTTAGTCCATACGATCTCACCAGAGGTCGAATCATTTACCGGTACAAGTAAGGAGTTAGTCGTGAAAGTTAAACCAAGCGTGAAGAAGATTTGCGACAAGTGCAAAGTCATTCGTCGTAATGGTCGCGTAATGGTTATTTGCGACAACCTCCGTCACAAACAACGGCAGGGTTAATAACAGTACGCGTGGCGCAACGATTACGAAAGTAATCGACCTCCTGACTGAAAGCGGGAGCCGGTTTAACCGGAGGCGTTGCGAAGGACTTTCAGATTATGGAAAGAGCAATTAATGGCACGTCTAGTTGGCGTTGATCTGCCGCGTGAAAAACGGCTTGAGGTCGCGCTTCAATATATCTTCGGAATGGGTGAGACTCGCGCAAAAGCTACGCTTCTTGCAGCAGGTGTTTCTCCTGATATCCGAGTCAAAGATTTACAAGAGCCAG
>CAYRXG010000097.1:0-3351 GCA_964428285.1 uncultured Clavibacter sp. | reverse complement strand
ATTCGGTTGCGCCACCACTCTATTCGCTCTTTTGGCGCTTGTAATTCTTTAATCTGCTCTGGCTCGATCTTTGGAGTATTAACTCTCATCTTTCCAGCTTTTATCTCATGGTTAGCAACATCTTTTAGAAAAAGTTCTCCAGTTGCAAGACCAGATGCGTAATTGAGTTCCGGCAGCGCAGCAGCCAATCGCAGGCCATGACTGATTCCAATCGCAGATTCCAGCGCGCTCGATACAACAACTGGAAGATTGTGGTGACTTGCAATCGCAAGAGATTTGGCGATGCCACCAAGGGGGGCTACTTTTAAAATCAAAATATCAGCCGCGTTTGTTAAATCTAGTTTTAGCGGATCGTTGCTTTTACGCAACAGTTCATCGACAGCAATCTTTACTGGAATTCCTAAAGTTTCTTTCAATTCCTTTAGCTCGGCTAGGGTTGCAACTGGTTGTTCAACATATTCCAAATATTCGCCTGAGACTTCTTCATAGATTGCGCGAATATTTGAGATTGCATCTTTAACAGTCCAAGAGCCGTTTACATCAATTCTTATCATGGCTTCAGGTGCAAACTTGCGAACTCGGGAAATGCGAATTAGATCTTCGGAAAGTCCGCTTCCGACTTTTACTTTAAAGGTTTGGGCGCCGTGATAAAGCTCAATTAACTGCGCTATTTCACTCTCGGAATCGGTATCCGGAATAGTGCCATTGATATCAATCCACTCGCGATGGATTGGAAACTGATTATTGCTGGCAGCTTCGATCCCACTTAATAACCATGGAATAGATTCGTTATCGTCATATTCTAAAAATGGCGAGAATTCGCCCCAGCTATCTTCGGTTTTAAAGAGCGCAACTTCTCGATTGGTGATACCGCGAAACTTGGTGCGCATCGGTAATTGAATTACCGTCAGTGAACCAAGAATTTGATCGAGCGAAATCATTAAGGACGTTTTGGGAATTTACCGAAATCAGGAGGTCGCTTCTCTTTATATGCATCTCGACCTTCTTGACCTTCTTCGGTTAAGTAGAAGAGCAACGTTGCATCACCGGCAAGTTGTTGCACGCCAGCAAGTCCATCATCAGCAGCATTTAATCCAGCCTTAAGTAGCCGCAGCGCCATTGGCGAATGGCGAAGCATTTCGCGCGCCCAGGAAACAGTTTCGGCTTCCAATTCGCTTACTGGAACAACGGTATTTACCAATCCCATATCAAGGGCTTCTTTTGCATCGTATTGGCGACACATAAACCAGATCTCGCGAGCTTTCTTCTGACCAACATGTCTTGCTAATAAACCTGCGCCATAACCACCATCAAATGAGCCAACCATCGGTCCAGTCTGACCAAACTTTGCGTTATCTGCGGCGATTGTTATATCGCAGACCACATGAAGAACATGGCCACCGCCAATTGCCCAACCTGCAACCATGGCAATTACTGGTTTTGGAGTTCTACGGATTTGAACTTGTAAATCTAAAACATTTAATCGGCCGATTCCTTTTTTACCAACTGCATCGCTGCCAATGTAACCATCATCGCCACGTACTGAGATATCGCCACCAGAACAGAAAGCTTCACTGCCAGCGCCCGTAAAAATAATCACGCCAACTTTGTCATCATCGCGAGCTAAATTAAATGCGTTCTGTAATTCTGCAAGCGTCTCTGGGCGAAATGCATTACGAACTTCTGGGCGATTAATTGTTATCTTCGCCATTCCTTCGGCAATTTCATAGCGAACATCTGTGAAATTTTCGGTACCAGCGCCAATTTTCCAATCAGGAATTGTGCGGCTACCCGGTTCGCGCTTAATCGGTTTGCTCATATGGCATACCCTACGGTGGTTATGGAATTCCCGGTAAGTCGAGAGTTACGCACCATCGAAAGTTCGTGGTCGACCCCACAATTACTCGATGCGCTCTTACACGCACTAACCGGTGATGGGCCTGCCCTTGCCACGACAGATGTTGGATCGAAAGTGGCTTCGGATATTGCACTTGTTGTTACAACATCAGGTTCAACCGGCGAACCAAAAGCGGTTGCGCTTTCCGCTAAAGCTTTAATTACAAATGCCCGAGCAACACATCAATATCTTGGTGCAAAGGTTGGCCAACGTTGGTCGTTATTACTTCCAACTTCTCATATTGCTGGTTTAAATGTCTTAGTTAGATCAATTGAGTTAGGGACAGAACCAGTAACGGTAGATAATCAAGCAGATTTCACAGCAATTGTTCCAACTCAATTACATCGCGCATTGACTGGCGATATTAAATTACTTAATCATTTAAAAGGTTGCCAAGCTGTTTTAGTTGGCGGTGGGCCGCTCTTGCCAGAACTTCGAAAGAGCGCCGAAGCAAAAGGTATAAAGATTGTTACAACTTATGGCGCAACTGAAAGCTGCGGTGGCGTTATTTATGATGGTGTTCCACTGCCTGGCGTCGAAGTCTCCATAATTGATGGTCGAATCGCTTTAAAGGGAATCCAGCTTGCTACAAATTATCTAAACGGTCAGATTCCGATAAAAGATGGCTGGTTGTTAACCCAAGATCTTGGTGAAATCGTAGCTGGCAAATTACAAGTTATTGGTCGTGTCGATGATCAAATAATTTCTGGTGGTGAAAAAATCTCCTTAAGCGCTGTCGAAAGTTACTTACGTAATGAATTTGCTAATCAAGAAATAGCCGCATTTAGTAAGAAGGATGATGAATGGGGCGAAAAACTCTGTATTGCAACAACGCAGGCGCTCTCTTTTGAATTAGTCGCAAATAAATTAAAAACACAATTCGGAAACCATGCCTCACCAAAAGAAGTTCATACTGTCCCTGCAATTCCCTATTTAGCATTGGGTAAACCTGATCGAAAGCGATTAGCAAATGACTTCGCGTGAGCAATGGATTGCAGGAGCCAGACCAAAGACTTTGCCAGCTGCAATTGCGCCAGTAATTGTCGGAACCGCCTTTGCTGGATATAACGCACAATTAACAAACTTCCTACTCGCATTAATTGTTGGCATTGCCCTGCAGGTCGGCGTTAATTACGCAAATGATTACTCTGATGGAATTAAGGGAATAGATAATGATCGAATCGGTCCAATGCGCTTAGTCGGATCAGGAGCTGCCAGCCCAGAATCAGTAAAGCGCGCTGCTTATTTATCTTTCTTACTAGCTGCAGGCGCTGGATTAATTTTGAGTGCCAGAACAAATTGGCTATTAATTCTGATTGGCGCGCTGGCAATAATCGCGGCTTGGACATATACCGGAGGCCAAAAACCTTATGGTTATTTTGCCCTTGGTGAAGTTGCTGTCTTTATCTTCTTTGGTCTGGTTGCAACTATTGGAACTTATTATGTGCAAGTTA
>CAYRXG010000096.1:0-3384 GCA_964428285.1 uncultured Clavibacter sp. | reverse complement strand
AAGTGCATAAAAATGTGAAACTAATTTCTCAAAAGTTTCGTGTCCGCCCATCTCATCAAATTTGCTCATTTATTAATCCTCTGCGACCAAACTCCTAAGACTGCAACTGGGATGGCAGCAAATAAACAGAGCCAGCCATAAGAGAGCGTCCCGATAATTACGCCAGCAAGTGCGCCACCTCCAGCACCAGAAAGATTCATTACCAAGTCACTCGCGCCTTGCGCGGAAGTCTTCATTTCAGCAGAGACACTTTCGGCTAAAAGTGCAGAACCGGCAATCAAAGTGAACGACCAGCCAAGTCCAAGAAGAAATAGACCAATTCCTAAAGTGATTGCATCATCAGCCTTCGCAAAACCGGAAATTAATGCCGATAGTAGGAGAATTAAGATTCCTATTTGAATAGTTTTGATGCGACCGATTCGATCGCTGAGCGAGCCGACAAGTGGTGAAAATGCATACATGCCAAGCACGTGAATACTAATGACGAAACCGATTATTGTTAACGTGACATCAACATGTGCCATATGAACGGGCGTCATAACCATTATTGAAACCATTGCAACATGTCCAATTGCGATTGCAGCAATGGCAAATAGTGCTCTTTGATTAACTCTGATGTGCGCAAGTGCATGCTTTGTTGATTTCTTAGCTATCTGCGTACTTATATTTTGCTGCTGCGCTAATAGAAATGGATCAGGTCTTAGAAAGATTTGAATGACCAAGGTTGCAAAAAACAAAGTAATTGCTGAAATCAAATATGGACCTACCAGCCTCGGCAAACCTAAATTGTTAGCTAAATTTCCAGATGGATCCATCATGTTTGGCCCGAGAACTGCACCAATTGTCAGAGCCCAAACAACTAGAGAAAGTTGTTTTGCTCTAGTTTCGTTAGTCGCCAAATCGATTGCAGCAAAGCGCGCTTGGTAACCTGCAGCAGATGCGGCTCCCACACAGAATGTGCCTGCCAACATAAAGAAGATGTTCTCAGTAGTTCCACCCAGGATTGCAAGAAGTGAACCAATTACTCCTGATAAATATCCGACTGATAAAGCTAATCTGCGACCACCTCGTTGTGTGAGGCGTGCTAACGGCAGGGCTAATGCAGCAGCACCGAGTACTGATGATGTCTGTGCTAATCCGGCCAAAGTTTCCGAATCAGTAATGGAGGAAACTAATAAGGAACCAGCAGCAACAGTTCCCGCAACGCCTAAGCCATTTAGAACTTGAGCAGATGCAAGAACTCGAACAGTTCTGATTTCAGTTTTCATTTTAATCTCATCCAAACTCCACAATCTGAAGGCAATTGATCTCCAGAAAATTCGACGCTTGAAAGCAATACTTCGCCAGCAGGTAAAGTGAATGGATCACCAAAATTAATGATGCAGGCAAAATTACCAGCTCGCTTAAAAGCAAGGACTTTTTCGCCAAGATCTAGCCATTCCATTTCTCCATCACCAAGTCCGGATTCATGGGCTCTGATACCAAGTGCTTTGCGGTAGAGCTCAAGTGTTGAACTCTCATTACCTTCTTGTGCAGAAACTGCGAAATTACCCCACCAAGAAGGTTGTGGCAGCCAACTTCCCTGCGTACCAATGTCAATATTTGTTGAGAATCCAAATGCAGAATTTGGATCGTTATTCCATGGAATTGGGACACGGCAACCATCTCTACCTTTATCTGTTCGATTAGACATCAACCAGCGTGGATCTTCCAATCTATCTTCTGGAATATCTCTAACTTCTGGAAGTCCAAGTTCTTCACCTTGATAAATATAAGCGCCGCCAGGAAGTGCCAACATCAACAAAGCTCCAGCCCGAGCACGTCTGATTCCAAGTTCTAAATCAAGTTTGGTTACATCACCGTGACGATCAAAAGTTGTCTCGCCACGTCCAGGTTGTAGGCCCAGGGCAAAACGATCTACAGAGCGAACCACATCGTGATTGTTAAAGACCCAGGATGCAGGTGCACCAACTTCCTTTATTGCTTTCAGGGATAAATCAATATTCCTTTTTAATTCATGTACATCCCAGAGCGAAGTTAGAAAGTCAAAGTTGAAAGAATTTGCAAGCTCATCAGGTCGCAAGTAGAGCGCAATTCGTGACGCTGGCGAAACCCATGCTTCAGCAACCGCCATCCGATTTCCCGGATATGAATCGAGAATCTTTCGCCACTTTCGATAAATTTCATGAACGCCTTCTTGATCCCAAAATGGCATTTGTTGCGCTGCCAACATTTCTGGCGTTGCCGAATCTTTCTCAAGTACATCTGGCAATCCCGGAGCTTTAACCATTCCGTGTGCAACATCAATTCGGAACCCGTCGACTCCCTTATCAAGCCAGAAACGTAAAGTCTTTTCAAAATACTCATTTACTTCGGGGTTATCCCAATTGAAATCTGGTTGCTCGACAGCAAATAAGTGCAAATACCATTGGCCAGGCTTTCCATCATTTTCAATAACTCTTTGCCAAGCGCTGCCACCAAAGATTGCCTGCCAATTGTTTGGTGGTATCTCGCCATGTTCGCCCTTACCGTCACGAAAAATGTAACGATCTCTTTCTCGTGATCCAGGAGCTGAATTAATTGCTTCCTTAAACCAAGAATGTTGATCTGAAGAATGGTTAGGAACTAGATCAATAATCACGCGAATTCCTTGCTGATGTGCTTCCTTGATCATCAACTCTGCATCATCTAAAGATCCATAATCAGGTTCAATATTCATATAGTCGGCTACGTCATAACCATGATCTTTCTGCGGTGATGGATACCAAGGCGTAATCCAAATGGCATCTACTCCAAGTTTTTTTAAATATTCAAGGCGAGATCTAATTCCACCAATATCGCCCTTGCCATCTCCATTTGAATCTGCGAAAGATCTAATATAAATCTGATAAGTAACAGCATCACGCCACCAAGGTCTGGCGCTTCTAGTTGCCAACAATTACGACTCCTGAATCAAATATTTTTCGAGGAACTTTCGCTCATCCTCATTTAGCGCACGCGATTTAGAAACTGATTTATCGACACCTACTTGCACCGTCTTTACTCGCGCACAGAGCTCGTCGCCATTTCGAATTTCATAAATCATGGAAAATGAGGAGTTTCCGATCTTCTCTACCCAGAGCGCCACATCGACATAAATTCCGCCTAATGTGATTCCTTTTAGGAAATCAACTTCCGCTCGAGCTACGACCATCTCCATTAATCCTGGAATTTCACCTTTGGAGTGATGTTGCATGAAGGACCATTCAAATCTTGCTTCCTGCGCCAACGTTAGATACTTAGCATTATTTACATGGCCCATCGCATCAAGGTCATCCCAGCGGACAAATGCTTTATGGTGATACTTCATCGAGTTAACTTTCGATACGTAACGCGATGCGGACG
>CAYRXG010000095.1:0-3470 GCA_964428285.1 uncultured Clavibacter sp. | reverse complement strand
GAAGTCTTTGGAATATAAGTAACGGTGACGAAGAAATTATTCGCAGGATCTACCTGGTTTTTCAGGATATCAATTGGACTTCTCGACCTTTTGTTATCAAAGACGAGATTTGGGAAGTCGCTGATCGTTCGTTCAGCGCGAAAATCAAAGCGCAGGGTTCGCATGATGCTAAAGATCTATCTGTGGAGTTAGAGATAACTGGCTCTGAAAGCGGAGAAATCACCTACGGTTTTAACGCATCTACAACAGTTTCATTTCCAAGAAACCGTCTCGGGCTCTGCCTGCTTCATCCCGTTGCAGGCTTAGCTGGACGCGAATGTAAGTTAACCAAAGCAGACGGAGCAATAGAAAAATCTGAATTCCCCGATGCGATTTCACCAGATCAGCCCTTCTTAAATCTTTCTGGAATCAGCCATCAGCTTCAAAGCGGGCAAGTTGCGTCGGTTAACTTTGAAGGCGAGATCTTTGAAACCGAAGATCACCGTAACTGGAGTGATGCCTCATATAAAACTTATTGCACACCTATTTCTCTACCTTTTCCCGCTCAAGTTATTCCGGGGGAGGCGCTTAGCCAGAAGATCACCATCTCAATTTCCGGCGAGAAGACAATTTCAACTACAAAGTCTGAAAGCGCCGTTATTACAGTCGGAGCCAAAGAGATTGAACTTCCAGAAATTGGCTTAGGGCTAAGTGACGATCCCGCACATTTAATCGCTAACGAATACCTGGGATTTGAAGATCTGGCGATCAAACATCTTCGCCTCGCGCTTAACGCTAATTCTCAGATTCGCTTCGCCGTGGAGAAGGCGCTAATAGTTACTAGGCAGCTAAAGATTGATCTTGATCTTGCGATAACCGCAGAGACCCCAGAGCAACTGAAAGCGATACTCAATCCAATAATTGAATTAAATGATCAGATTCGCTCCTTCTACATCTTCTCTAAAGACGATAAAACAACGCCACCTGAGTTCATTCAAGCGGCAAAAGAATTACTTGGAGATAAGTCGAAAATTATTGGCGGCACAGATCTCTACTTCACCGAACTAAACCGAAACCAGGGCGCCGTCGATTTCGTTGATCAAGTAAGTTTTTCAATAAACCCTCAAGTGCACTCATTTGATAATCGAACGCTTATCCAAAATACGGCTACTCAGAAAACGATTGCCGAAAACGCGCTCCGGATTGCTAAGGGCAAAAAGGTAAGTATCGGGCCGATAACGTTACGTCCTAGGTACAACCCGAATGCAACTCAACCCGGTAAAGATTTCAGCAATACGCCTCTGCCATCATCGGTTGATGCGCGCCAGCGCACATGGTTTGCCGAAGGCTGGACCGCGATGTCTCTTCGCTCGCTTACAGAGTCAGAGTCAATTTCAACTCTGACTTACTTTGAAACTCTGGGATGGCGAGGAATACGCGAGCTATCAACTGGAAGTAAAGATTCACTTAACTTCTCCAGCGCACCTAGTGAAGAATTCCCAGTATGGCGGTTGTTTCAGCATCTAAAAGGGTTTACTCACGCCAGACCTACCGCTTCATCTCTTCCAGAGTTAGTTGATTGCTTTATTGTTACCTCAGGCCAAAAAGTAAAGGTTATTCTGGTCAATTTCAGTACTATTAAGCAGGAAGTGAAATTCTCTGGAATTGATTTAAAGCCACAAACTTTAACTCCTGAGAGCGTTACTTATTTAGAAATTACAGGGGTAGCAAATGTTTGATCCATTATTTGATCTTAAGCAGAAGCGCGTTCTCATTACTGGCGGCGCCGGAACGCTAGGTGCACTAATTGCCAAAGCTTTTGCAGAACGTGGCGCGGATGTAACTATCCAGGATCTAAATCAAGAACGACTCGATGAAGTCCGCAAATCGATCTCCAGCGAATCTGGCAAAGCCTTTTCAATTAGCGCTGACTTATCTAGCCCTGATCAATGTGCCAGCGTGGTCAATGAGGCAAATGCGCTTATGGGCGGTCTAGATATTGTTATCAATACTGCGGGAATAAATCGTCGCAAACCTATAACTGAGGTAACTGAAGAAGATTTCAACGCCATAGTTGCAGTGAATATGAAGGCGATCTACTTTATTTCTCAGGCGGCGCATCCAATTATGAAGGCAGCCGGTGGTGGAGTAATCGTAAATATGAGCTCTCTAAGTGCTCGTTATAGCTTCAACACAATCTCTGTCTATGCCGCCACCAAAGCGGCTGTTACATCAATAACCCGCAGCACCGCTCGCGAATGGACAAAAGATAAAATTCGCGTCAACTGCATCGAACCTTCAGTTATCAAAACTGATTTCACTAAGCCACTGTGGGGCGAACCACATCGCACAAAATGGTTCGATGAGACAACTCCAATAGGCCGCCTCTCAAATCCAGACGAGATAATCGGATCAGTAATATTTCTGGCAACAGATGCATCTTCATATATAACTGGCCAATCTATTGTCATAGATGGTGGAATCCTCAGTGGTGGCGATTGGGATTCATACGCTTAGCAATCTCTTTTTTAGTAGCGAAGTGATAAGTTCAAGGTCTTGAATAAGGAGCAATTAAATGTCTAGCGGGTTCGAAGCGATTGTCTGGAAAGAGAACAAGATTGTTCTGCTCGATCAAACGCAGATTCCTATCTCTGAAACTTATATTTCTTACGACGAACTATCGCCATATATCGACGCTATTCAACGATTAGTCGTCAGAGGCGCCCCTGCGCTTGGCGTCGCTGGCGCATATGGAGTCGTCTTGGTTATTGATGAGGCGGCACGTAAAGGTCATAGCCCGCAAGAGTTGGAACATAACCTTGATCTACTTCGCGATGCCCGCCCAACGGCAGTTAACCTAGCTTGGGCTGTTGAGAAAATTCGTAAACATTTACCAGAAGGCCGCGATGCAGTTCTTGCAGCTGCACATAAATTAGCAAGTGAAGATAAGCAATCAAGTACCGATATGGGAAATATCGGCGCGGATTGGCTGATCAAAAAACTAGGTAACAAACCAATGACTCTTTTGACACATTGCAATACTGGATCACTGGCAACAACAGGTACCGGCACAGCACTCGGAGTTATCAAAGAATTACATAAGCGTGGAAATGTTAAAGAAGTCTATGCAGATGAAACTCGTCCCTTGCTACAAGGATCGCGTTTGACTGCGTGGGAGTTAATGAAATCTGATATTCCATATCGCATCGAACCTGATGGCGCTGCAGCGATGGCCATCCTGAGCGGTCGTATCGATGCTGCTCTTATCGGCGCAGACCGAATTGCTCAAAATGGTGATTCTGCAAACAAGATCGGTTCGCTCAGCGTCGCACTTGCTTGTCACGCTGCCGGAATTCCATTCTTAGTTGTAGCTCCCGAATCAACTGTCGACCGCAGTATTAAAAGTGGAAGTGAAATACACATTGAAATCCGTGGAGATGAAGAGTTAACCCATTTCAAGGGGATACAAGTCGCACCTAATGGCGCCAAGA
>CAYRXG010000094.1:0-3476 GCA_964428285.1 uncultured Clavibacter sp. | reverse complement strand
TATCAGATGGATTAACAGCGCTCGGTACAACTTATGTAAATATTGCATTTACCGGTTCAAATAAACCCGCGATGTTAACTGGTCAAAATAAAGTTGATGGAAAAGCTGATAGTTCATTCCGCTATCTACTTATGCCAATGCGCTACGCCTCTTAATATCAAGCACCTAAATGTATATAAGCCATTTATCGTTGCAAGATTTTCGCTCCTATAAAAATCTTGAACTTTCTCTAACCAAAGGTACTCATATCTTTATTGGAGAAAACGGCGAAGGAAAAACCAATATCGTTGAAGCAATTATGTATTTAGCGCTGCTTTCATCCCACCGAATTTCATCTGATGCACCTCTAATAAAGCTAGGCGCGGAACGTGGTTATATCCGAGCAAAAGTTAGCGATAGTGATCGCGATACCTTGATTGAGTTAGAGATCAACAATGGAAAAGCTAACCGCGCTAAAGTAAATCAAAACCCAGTTCGAAGTCAGCGTGCCATCTCTGGATTGGTTAAAGCAATTTGTTTTTCGCCAGAAGATTTAGATTTGGTGCGCGGCGACCCAAGCGAACGACGCACATTTTTAGATCATTTATTAATTCAACGAAACCCACGTTTAGGTGGCGTTATCAGTGATTATGAAAAGGCGCTAAAACAGCGAAATACCTTATTAAAAGCCCGGGCGCCAGAGAGCACGCTTCACCCATGGAACGAACACTTAGCTAATTTCGGCGGGGAGGTCATTGCTGCTCGCTTAAAACTAATTCGTGATTTAACACCACATTTAATGAGTTCTTATGAGAATATCTCTGTAAAAAAGAAGCCATCTCTAGAATACAAATCAAATCTAGATAAATTAAGTGAAGAAAAAGAAGAAAATAAAAACGAACTTCTGCGAAAAATTAGCGAAGTTAGTTTTCAGGAGCGCGAGCGAGGAATCTCTTTAGTTGGACCACATCGCGACGATTTACTTCTAAATTTAGGCGAACACCCCGTTAAGGGATTTGCTAGCCACGGCGAATCTTGGTCAATCGCTCTTTCATTGCGCCTTGCTAGCTATTTGTTATTAAAAGCTGATGGGGATAATCCAATCTTGATTCTCGATGATGTTTTCTCTGAGTTAGATCAAAGCAGGCGAGAACGATTGGCAAAACTAACTGAGTCAACCGAGCAAACATTTATCACGGTTGCGGTTGCTAATGACTTGCCGGAAGATTTAACCGGAACTAAATACTCAGTTGCGGCCGGAGTTGTAAAGTGAAGCGCGATATCGCCCGAGAATTATTTAAAGCTTATCGAACCAAAGTTCGCAAACGTGATTATGAAAGAGATGAAGAGCGCACCCATCGCGATGATCCAGAAAAAATAAGTTCGATATTAGAAAATTTAAGTAATACAAAAGATTGGCGCAAAGGTCTAGCCGAAGGAAATTTATTCACCAATTGGTCGAAGATTGTCGGAAGTGATATCGCTGAACACAGCGAACCAATTACAATTTTTGAAGGTAAGTTAACAATTCGAGCCACATCAACAGCTTGGGCAACTCAACTTCGTTTATTAGAAAACGAACTACTTAAAAACATTCAAAGCCAGAGTGAAGGTGCTCTTATTGAATCCCTTGTAATCATCGGCCCAAATGCCCCAACCTGGAAACGAGGCCTGCGCACCATCCGCGGCGCCAGGGGCCCGCGCGATACCTACGGCTAAATCTGACCCTCACCGCAAGTGAGTTCGCTCGCCTAATCCACATCTAGAGCCATTTTTTGGGTGGTTCTACTCTGGCCAACCACTAAGATTTGGGGGTACCCAGGCCGTATTTCGGGCCAGAACCGTTTCTAAAGGGGTTTAGGTGGCGGATAAGAAGGTCTCTCGCGCATATGACGCGAGCGCTATTACCGTGCTCGAAGGTCTTGAGGCGGTACGAAAGCGCCCCGGTATGTATATCGGATCTACTGGTGAACGCGGTCTACATCATCTGGTTTACGAAGTCGTCGATAACTCGGTCGATGAAGCTCTTGCTGGATATTGCACTGAAATTAATGTGGCCCTTCTTGCCGATGGTGCAGTTCGAGTTACTGACAATGGTCGCGGAATTCCTGTTGATATGCACCCAGTTGAAAAAAAACCAGCACTTGAAGTTGTTCTAACTGTTTTACATGCCGGAGGAAAATTTGGTGATGGCGGTTATTCAGTTTCCGGAGGCTTACATGGCGTTGGCGTCTCAGTTGTTAACGCACTTAGCAAAGATTTATCAGTAAAAGTTGAACGAGATGGTTTTGCTTGGGAGCAAAGTTACAAACTTGGTGTCCCAACCGCACCTCTTAAAAAAGGTAAAGCAACTGAAAAAACTGGAACCGAAGTAACTTTCTGGCCCTCTGCTGATATTTTTGAAACTACCGATTTTTCATTTGAGATTCTCTCAACTCGTTTTCGTGAAATGGCATTTCTAAATAAAGGTTTAAAAATAACTTTGCGCGATGAGCGCCCTAGCCACGTAAACGAAAAAGGCGAACCACTTTCAGTTGAATATTGTTACGAAGGTGGCATTGTTGATTTTGTTAAACATCTAAACACCACAAAAGGTGTCACCCATAAATCAATCATTGCTTTTAGCGCCGAAGATGCTAAGAATAAAATGTCACTTGAAGTTGCGATGCAATGGAACTCTGGATTTACCGAATCTGTTTATACCTTCGCAAATACCATTAATACTCAAGAGGGCGGAACCCACGAAGAAGGCTTCCGCACCGCACTAACCTCGATCGTTAATAAATTTGGCGAAGAGTGGGGATATATCCGCAAAAAAGAAGATCGCTTAACTGGTGATGATATTCGCGAAGGCCTAACCGCGATTGTCTCTATCAAAGTCGCCGAACCACAATTTGAAGGACAGACAAAGACCAAACTTGGTAATACTGAAGCAAAATCATTTACCCAAAAAGCGCTAAATGATTCGGTAACTGAATGGTTTGAAAAGAATCCACCAGAGGGTAAAGAGATTATTCGTAAAGCAATTGATGCCGCAGCTGCCAGAGTTGCCGCGCGAAAAGCCCGTGATTTATCACGTTCTCGCAAAGGATTATTGGAAGGCCGTGGCATGCCAGGAAAATTGGCAGATTGCCAATGGACTGAACCAGAAAAGTGCGAGCTTTATATTGTGGAAGGTGATTCCGCCGGCGGTTCCACAAAAGGTGGTCGCGACTCTAGATTCCAAGCAGTTCTACCAATTCGTGGAAAGATTCTTAATGTTGAAAAAGCTCGGATTGATCGCGTCTTACAAAATAATGAAGTTCAAGCCCTAATCACCGCACTTGGCACCGGCATCCATGATGATTTTGATTTAGCAAAACTTCGCTATCACAAAGTTATTTTGATGGCCGATGCTGATGTTGACGGCCAACATATTCGCACTCTTCTTTTAACTTTGCTCTTCCGATTTATGCGCCCACTTATTGAAGGTGGTTATGTTTATTTAGCACAACCAC
>CAYRXG010000093.1:1686-3488 GCA_964428285.1 uncultured Clavibacter sp. | reverse complement strand
TTGTTGTTACGTGACCATCCATTACAGTTAAAATCTTTGTGAAATCCTCTCGCTGCAACGGCAATAGCGCATCAAGAGCCTTCTCGCGATCTGTTTTATCTTTCGCAAGAATTACCCGCTCGATTAATACTCTGCGCTCTCCCAAGAACATGTGCTCGGTACGGCATAAGCCAATGCCTTCTGCGCCAAATTTCCGTGCAGAAGTCGCATCCTGTTCATTATCAGCATTTGCACGCACCTCGAGGCGACGTCGACGATCAGCATGACGCAAAATTCGATCTACTGACTTTATTAGATCGCGTTCCCCATCATCTTTTCCATCAGTTGCCTTTGTTATTCCTTCAAATAGATACTTAACAACAGCCGAAGGCGCAACAGGGATCTCTGCTTTAAAGACTTCACCAGTAGTTCCGTCAATCGATACAAAATCACCTTCATTAATCCGCTCACCATTAATAACTGCGTAGTTATCTTCTTCATTTACTTCTATCTCTTCAGCGCCACATACTGCGGTTTTTCCCATACCGCGAGCAACGACAGCTGCGTGCGAAGTCTTTCCGCCACGGCTAGTTAGAATTCCAATCGCTGCAACCATTCCACCAAGATCATCCGGATTAGTTTCACGCCTGATCAAAATAACTTTTTCACCACGATCTGCCCATTCTTGTGCAACTTTAGAATGGAAAACTGCTTTGCCAACCGCAGCTCCGGGAGATGCCGCCATTCCAACTGTTAAAGGTTTTGGACTCTTTGTCTTATCAAATTGCGGGAACATTAATTGCGCTAATTGCGCTCCGTTTACCCGTAGCAGCGCCTCATCCATCGTAATAATCTGCTCATCCACCATTTGAATTGCGATACGAAATGCCGCTGAAGGAGTGCGTTTTCCAACCCGGGTCTGCAATATCCATAACTTGCCGCGTTCCACCGTAAATTCGATATCGCATAAATCTCGATAATGAGTTTCTAATTTATACATAATCGCTCGCAGCTCTTCATAGAGATGAGGAGCTAATTTGCCAAAATCTTCCAAAGAGAGCGTGTTTCTGATTCCAGATACAACATCTTCTCCCTGTGCATTTTGTAAGTAATCACCGTAAGCACCTGGTGCACCAGTTGCAGGATTTCTCGTAAAACAAACTCCGGTACCTGAATCCTCGCCCATATTTCCAAAGACCATAGTTCCGATATTTACAGCCGTACCAAGATCGTCGGGAATTCTTTCTCGTCTTCGATATAACTTGGCACGCTCGGTATTCCAAGAATCAAAGACTGCGCTAACTGAGTTATCTAGTTGCTCTCTGGGGTCTTGCGGAAACTCGTTTCCAGATTCAGCTTTAATAATCTCTTTAAATTTACCTACTAGAACTTGCAGAGCAGAAACCGGAATTTCAAAGTCATTCTTCACTCCGGCAGCGTGTTTGGCTCCATCTAACTCTTTTGAAAATTTACTTCCTTCAATGCCCAAAACAGTCTTTCCATACATTTGAATCAAGCGGCGATAAGCATCCCAAGCAAATCTTGGATTATTAGTCTGCTTGATCAAACCTTCAATAGATTGATCATTTAATCCAACATTGAGAATTGTCTCCATCATTCCCGGCATCGAAAACTTTGCGCCGGACCGCACCGAAACTAGAAGCGGGTCCTCTCGATCGCCAAGGCGTTTTTGCATCTCATCTTCAAGATTGCGAAGAGCTTTGGTTACCTGAACTTCCAACTCAATCGGCGCACTGCCCTTTGCTAAATACTCTTTGCAGGCTTCAGTTGTAATAGTGAATCCGGGAGGCACCGGTAAGCCA
>CAYRXG010000093.1:0-1676 GCA_964428285.1 uncultured Clavibacter sp. | reverse complement strand
TGCAAGAGTTGCCCCTTTTCCACCAAGCAAATCCTTTAAATCTTTGTTGCCTTCATGGAAGGCATAAATCAGCTTCGTCGCCATTGACTACCTCTCGCTATAAGTTAATGCTATCCCTTCCTACTGCTTGTAACCAGAAGCGTGCCGATAGCTGCTAATACCATTCCAAAGAGCCCAATTAAGGTAAAGCGTTCATCAAAAAGAAAGAAGGCTTGAACAGCTGTGAGAGGTGGCACCAGATAATAAAGACTTGATACCGAGCTAGCGCTATCGTGTTTTAAAAGGTAGAAAAGAAGGAAAATTGAGCCAATCGAGAGAGCCAGAACTATCCAGCTAAGTGCCAAAATAAATTCAAGATTTACTTTAATAGTCCAATCTTCAAAAAATATTCCAGCAAGTGCAAATAGAAGAGTCGCTGTAGCAAATTGCACTGCTGTTCCGGGCAAGAAAGGAATCTCGCTACCGCCCCTCTTTTGCAACAAGTATCCAGTTGTAGTTCCAATTAGAGCTAAGACACTAGATAAAATCCCGACTTTAGGAAATTCGAGATTGAAATTGCCTTGAAATATTTTTGGTAGAAGTAAGAAAAGCACGCCAACTAGACCCAGTAGCAAGCCAGAAATCTTTCTAAAACTAAGCCCTTCGTTTAGAATCTTGAAAGCGAGAACTGAAACCAATACGGGCTGGAGGCTAACAATCACGGCAGTTACTCCGGCGGGCAGACCAAGAGATACAGCGTAAAAAACTCCTCCGATATAGATAACCTGCAAGAAAACTCCAACCAGAACAGATTGCTGTATTTGATCTCTGGTAATTATCAATGGTTCACGCAGCGCCTTGGCGATCAAAACCAAAATGATTGCAGCAGATGCGTATCTAATTGTCAGAAATACAAAGGGCTCGGCGTACGGCAATATGTACTTCGCCCCAACAAAACCTGTGCTCCAGAGTAGAACAAATACCACTGGTGCGCTTTTCTCTAATGCCTTCACTTCGAAAGCCTACCCAAATAAGTTTTAGTTGAAATTTCAACTACTTTTGATATGCTCCTCCTATGGCCACTTCGGAACTATTACCTGCCAATACGATGATGGGCGCCGTAACGCTCTGGGTCGCAGATCTTGATTTGATGGTTCGTTATTACCGAGATGGTGTAGGACTTGATCTAATTTCAATGGAAATTGATCGTGCCGTTCTTGGCTTTAAGAATCTAGAGATAGTTATTCTCGAACATAAACCCTTTATGAAGCATGCCTCTCCTCATGAAGCTGGCTTATTTCATACTGCAATTCTTTTTCCTACTGAAGCGGCCCTCGCAAAAGCGGTTTACTCTGTTGCGCAAAATTTTCCTGGTCGATTTACTGGAAGTGCTGATCACTTAGTTAGCAAGGCTTTTTACTTTGATGATCCAGAAGGTAATGGCGTTGAGCTTTACTGGGATCGTGATCGTTCTGAATGGAGTTGGGTTCATGGCTCAATCGAAATGGACACAATCATGCTAGATCCAAATCAATATCTGAAGGAACATTTGACTAATGAACCAGTGCCCGAAGAGAAGAGGGTTGGACATGTTCATTTATCTGTTGGATCGATTCCCGCAGCTGAAGAGTTTTATATCAAAATGCTTGGTTTTGAAAAAACCCTTAATTGGGGTAGCCAGGCTCTATTCGTTTCCG
>CAYRXG010000092.1:0-3633 GCA_964428285.1 uncultured Clavibacter sp. | reverse complement strand
AGGGAAATTGTCATCAAATGTCCGATATTTAACATCGGTAGTCGATTTACCGAAGTCGTCTCGGGGCTTGTCCATACCGGCGTATTCATGGTGTGCGAAATCTACGCGTAAGTGTCTCCCTGCATAAAGAGGAAGGGGTGATTAAAGAGGTGATTATGCTTCGAAGATCAACTTTTTCACCCTATTGGGGTTATTTGAGTAAGAGGATTAGCGGGTGAGTAACACCAATCTTCTCCGCCGCCGGCTAATTGATTCAATCTCTGAGGGTGATAACCAAGTTACTTACATTTACGGTCCGGCAGGCTTCGGCAAATCTGTTCTTGCTACACAGTGGAGCGCTCTGCAAGACAAGCCAACAGTCTGGTTCACCGCATTTAAAGCTAGTCGTGCCGAAGATTTATTCGAAGCATTTATTAACTCAATAATTGAAGTGCTGCCAAATTTAGAAGTAAAACTAAAGTCGCTAAAGACAAATAAGAAAACTTCAGATTTATTGAGAGATATTTTTGAAATTCTAGATGATTCGCGCGTTTCGATAAACATGATTATTGAAAATGCAGAGTTGGTTCGTCAATCACAGAATGAGTTGGCACGAGATTTTGTTCAAAATATCCCAAGTAATATTCGATTAGTACTAGTCACAAGAACGATGCCGAGAACTGATTTTTTACAGAACTTCGCCGGAAGTAAGTTCAGTCTCATTGGGCCGGATGAACTTAAGTTCACATTCGAAGAAATAGAACTACTATCAAAAGAACAAAATCTTGAGTTGGGCAAGGACCAATTAATTGTATTGAGTGGAATAACTGAAGGTTGGCCGGCCGGAATTAGCATCACTCTTTCCCAATTAGAAAAAATGGACAAGTCGCAAGACCTAAATGAATTGCTAAAAATATCTGGAAATGAGCAGTTAAAGATTGCTTCACGTAAAATTCTTGCCACATTAGAACGTAATCAATTGGAACTTCTCCAGTCCTTAAGTTTATTGGAGGAGATAGATCCAGAAGTTGCGATCAAGATTACCAATGATAATGATGTAATTAGACAATTAACTTTACTGAGTCAGAATTCGATAGTTATTACCCAGATTAGTGCTCCACCTCCTTTATTTAAGATTAATCCCATTATTAAAAAGACATTAGTGGATGAATTTTTAACTAGCGATAGCGGAAAAGCTAATATTGAGAAAGTTATTAAGACCTTAATTCAAAGCCAAGATATTAGACAGGCAGTCCAAATTCTTATCGAACTTGGTGAAACTGCGCAGCTTCAAGAGATTTTAAATAATCCTGACTTAAATTCAGATATATCAAAGAACATTTATGAAGCAATTATCAGTGCAGATATCGAGAAGTTGCAGAGCTGGATATCGGTTTCCGAATATGCCTATGGAGTAAACCGAGCACTCGGGAAGTTCCTTTCCATCTACTGCGATGTTCTGCAAGGGAATCTGGATTCCAGTGAAGCTGAGATTGAGTTATTGAAAACGGAGCTGGCGAAAGTTTCTCCTGAAATCGGAGCAAACTTTGAAGGTGATGCCTTGGCACTGGAATGCATCGTTAAATTTGCTCGAGGATATTTATCTGATGTTGTACAAAATGCGATAAAGGCATATTCAATTGTTTCAAAGCAGCGAGATAAAGAGCATCATCAATTTAGCTATCTTCAAATGGCAGCTTATGCGGCCGTCATTCGAGATAACGAAGTGGAAATAGCTCAATTGAAAGAGATAATGAGTAGCAACGCCTTCAAGATGGGTCATCTTGATCGTGCGGAAAATCTAATGGCAGTAAGAGCAGTAATGGCGGCTTATGAAGGTCGATTCCTTGAGGCGCAAAACAGTCTGGTAACAACTCGTAAGAAGCAAAAATCTAGTTCCAAGTTAAGTTTCTTTAGCGACTTCGCTTCACCAATCGTTGAGGCGATGTTGGCATTGGAAGCAGGCGATGTCGCAAAGAGTGTTGAAATTTTAAGTTATAACTCAAATCAAGCGGAGTCCGCCTTTAACTATCCAATGGCAATCACATCTCTTGGAAGATTGTCGTACCACCTACATTTATTAGGCAAAGACGAAGAGGCTCTAGCTGCTTTAGGAAGAGCGCGAAATCTGATTGTCGAGAGGCGATTGGCTGAGGAATTAAATGATGCTTTAGATATTTGGGAAATTCGACTGAGAATTCATCTGCATGACAACGAGCGCACTCAACAGTTACTAAAAAGAGCTAAGGGCACATATCAAGTCAGGTCTTTTGAAGCATCAACAAGTATTGCTTCAGCACCAGGAAAAGCACTTGAAATTATTGAGACCTTTAATAAAGAGATACCGAGGCAAGGGCTTACCTATCATCTCTTTAAGGCTCACATCCTCAAAGATTCACCAAAACTGCAGCTAGATGAAGTAAAGCGCGCTGTTGAAATTGGATCGAAACATGGATATTTCAATCATTTTCTTACACAGAGGTCAGATGTGCTTCAGCAGTACATTTCATTAGCAGCCGAATATCCAACCTTGTTTCATGAACGATTAGCCCGCGCAGCTGGTGAACGGCTAAATGCAATGATGAATTTCGCTAATCCAGGTGGCAATACATTGACGCGAAGAGAAGCCGATATTTTGCGCCACTTAGCCTCTGGACTTCCAATTAGTCAGATTGCAAAGAATTTAAGTATCTCGAAGAACACGATGAAGACCCATCTGCGTCACCTTTATCGAAAATTAGGTGCATCTGATCGAAATGATGCGGTAGCCAAGGGGCGGAAACTTCTCAAAGTTTAGGTGCCATAATTAGCGCCTTACGCCTCCCTAGCTCAGTGGTAGAGCATCCGCCTTGTAAGCGGAAGGTCGTCAGTTCAATCCTGACGGGGGGCTCCAGTTAATTCTTTGGAAGTTTTAACTCTTTATTCGATTGGAAATATTCTTTATATATTCTGGAACCGGGACATGCTTGGCATCTTCGTTGGTAATTGGCTCGCCGAATTTTGTCTCCATCGGAATTACTCCGGCCCAAATCGGCAATGCAGCATCTTCTGGATCCATAGCTTCACCAGTGCGTTTCTTTGCAGTGACGTCATCAAGTTTTAATTCAACAATCATGGTCTGAGCAAATTCTTTGGCGGTTTGCTGGCGACCGGCATCCCAAAGTCCAGGAACTAATCTTTCAGTTACAGCATAAAGCGCCTTTTCTTTTTCATCGCCTTCAAGAACTCGAGTTGTTCCAAAGGCCATCACTGATCGATAGTTCATTGATGAATTGAATGGACTTCGGGCTGAAACTATTCCATCAAGCAAAGTTACTGTGGCGCAAATTGGTACACCCTTTTTGAGTGCCATAAACATTCGTGAACCGGTTGAACCGTGAAAAAGAATTCGATCGCCATCTCTACCGTAAGCAACTGGAATGACCATTGGTTCATTGGTATCCGGATCGTTAAAACCGATGTGAGCAATGATTCCTTCGTCGAGAATTGAATAGATCTCTGATTTATCAGTGACGCCTCGTTGCGGTTTTCTACCTAATTCGCGTTTATTCTCACTCATGGAGCGAGAATAACCGAACTTCTAGAAATTACGGAAATGGCTTAGTAGATTGGTGCTATGAACCGCGATTTTGATGTGGTGGTAATTGGTTCTGG
>CAYRXG010000091.1:0-3645 GCA_964428285.1 uncultured Clavibacter sp. | reverse complement strand
TTTCAAGTTTTTTCCGAACATTCTTTTTCATGCCGCTTGTTATTGGCTTCGGAAGTGCGGCTTTTTTATGGTATTGGTTGCTCGATCCTGGAACTGGGTATATCCCACAGCTGTTACGCGATTTGGGCTTCGGGGCGATGGAGAAGCCGATCTTGGGGTATATGCCGGGTGCGCTTCTTGCTGTCATTTTGATGGTGGTATGGAAATTCTCTAGTTTACAGATGATTCTCTTAATGGCCGCTATGCAAGGAATTGACCCTGAAGTTCTGGAATCATCAGAGATGGATGGTGCCGTCAAGTGGAAACAATTACGTTACATAACACTTCCACTAATCAAAAGAACGCTGGGGATGGTTTTCATCCTCTCTATTGCCGGTTCACTTCTTGCCTTTGATCAATTCTTTATCATGACCGGTGGCGGCCCAGAAGGTCAGACCGAAACAATGGTCTTTTATGTTTGGCGCCAGGCGTTCCGGAGTTTCAATTTGGGATATGCCGCAGCCCTGTCTGTTGTTATATCTATTGCTTTGCTCTTAGTCTCCTTGATACAAGTGAGGTTTATAAATGAAAAAGACTGATTTGCGAGTCAAGAAATCAAAAAGGCGAACTAGAAACTCATCTATTCCGTTTAGAGGTTGGTTAGTAATTTGTATAAGCCTAATGGTGCTTTTTCTCTCTCCAATTTTATCGAGTTTATTTCACAGTTTGAAAACTCCTAAAGATTCTGCATCCTCTCCACCAACGTATATACCTCCAACTTTTTCCTTAGATAATTACCAGAGCTTGGCTAATTCATCGAGCGGAATAATCTCAGACGGCATCTATTTGTACATTGGAAATAGCCTTCTTCTAGCGGGTCTCACAGTGATCGGTACGCTAATTCTTGCAACCTTAGCCGGGTACGGTTTTGCGCGTTTCAAATTTAAAGGCAGAGAAATCTATTTTGCCATTATTCTCTTAATGATAATGGTTCCATTCCAAGCTCTGTTGACTCCGATTTACTTTCTGTTTGCTCAGGTTGGATTACAAAACTCCTTAGTCGGTCTAAGCTTGATTTATATAACTTATCAACTTCCATTCTCAATATTTTTAATGAGAAATACTTTTATGGTTATTCCACAGGCGCTAGGCGAGGCAGCGATGGTTGATGGGTGCTCGCCCTTTAAAGTTTTCAGAAGCATCATGCTTCCGCTAGCTCAACCTGGAATAATCTCTGTAGCTCTATTTGCTTTTTTTGCATCATGGAATGAGTTTATTGCAGCTCTAACGATGATCAGCGTGCAAGAAAAGTACCCGTTACCAGTCGTCTTGACTCTGCTCAGTGATCGGCAAATGGGCGCTACCAACTTCGGGTTTCTCCAAGCTGGCGTGGTCGTCACAATGATTCCTTGTATCGCATTGTTCTTGGTTCTCCAAAAATACTATGTAAGTGGGCTAGTAAGTGGAGGCGTAAAATCCTAGCGATCAGATTGTGTAAATTTACAACTAGGGCGTTGGAAAATTGATGTCGATGAGTGATGCTGTAAATTCTAAAGATAACGAATTTAGAGCAAGCATATTTGTAGATAGACACTTTGAAATCTCAGAAATCGATGAAAGAATTTATGGTTCTTTTGCAGAGCACATGGGTAGATGTATTTACGGTGGAATCTATGATCCAGGATCTCCATTCGCAGATGAGGACGGCTTTCGACAGGATGTAATTGAGCTGGTCAAGGAGCTGGGTATAACAATCGTGCGATATCCGGGAGGAAACTTTCTCTCCGGGTATGACTGGAAAGATGGAATAGGCCCTAAAGAGGAGCGCCCCGCGCGTCTTGATTTAGCTTGGCATGGACTGGAAACGAATCAATTCGGCTTGGATGAGTTCATGTTGTGGACTTCGAAATCTGGCGTTGAACCCATGCTTGCAGTCAATCTTGGGACGAATGGGCTAAAGGATGCCTTGGATCTCATTGAATACACCAACGTTGATGCTCAATCGAAATGGGCGCAAGAACGTGTCAAAAATGGGCATGTAGAACCCTATGGTGTGAAAGTTTGGTGTTTGGGAAATGAAATCGATGGGCCGTGGCAACTTGGGCACAAGAGTGCAAATGATTATGCAACTGTTGCGGCGGATGTTGCGCGAGGCATGCTTCAAATTAGTGGCGAGATTGAATTAGTTGCTTGTGGAAGCTCAAATCGCGCTATGCCAACCTTTGCTGCCTGGGAAGAGACAGTGCTTGAAAAGACTTATTCCCTCGTTGATCACTTGTCACTACATACTTATTATGAAGACCTTGGAGATACTCAGGAATTCTTAGTGATTTCTACTGATCTTGACCGCATGATTGACGAAGTCTGTAATGTGGCTGATACTGTAAAGGCGAAACTTCGAAGCAATAAGACAATAAATTTGTCTCTTGATGAATGGAATGTTTGGAACCTTTCTAAATTTCAAGCCATAGATCGGCCAAAAGAGTGGCTACCAGCGCAACGGATAATTGAAGACGAATACTCTTTTAAAGACGCTGTTGTGGTAGGTAATCTGTTAATCAGTATCCTGAGGCGAAGTGACCGCGTTAAGATGGCTTGTCTTGCGCAGTTAGTAAATGTAATCGCGCCTATCCGAGCGGAAAAAAATCAACCAGCTTGGCGACAAACCACCTTTTTCCCTTTTGCTTACACCGCGCGCTTTGGAAGAGGGAAGGCTCTTGTTACGAGGATTGATGGCCCTCAGGTATATTCTCAACGATTTGGAAATGTGGATGCAATCGATGCAATCACTACTTATGATGCGGTGAACCAGAAAGTTGCAATCTTTCTAGTGAACCGATCTTTAACTGAAACTATTGAAACCTCGATTTTCTTGTCTGGATTTGCCATTTCTCAAGTTGATGAGCAGATAACAATGAAAAGCACAGATTGGCTGGAGACAAATAATTCAAGTCATCCAAACAGAGTAGCGCCATCTACCGACAAATCAGCAGTTTTCGAGAAGAATTCAATTGAAGTAAAAATCTCACCAGTTTCATGGCAAGTCATTTATGTCTCAGTCAAAGTTGATTGAAAATGCAGGGGAATTACGCTGGGTGGAGTAAAGCTAAAGAATTTAGCCAAATATACGAGGCTCGACTGGCTTGGAACTTCCACTCATGACTTTAGAACTCAGATCAGGAAACTATCACGCTGAGATTCGCCTAAGAGGTGCTGGGCTGAATTTTCTAAGGTATCAAGATAGAGATTTAGTAGATCCCTATGTCGAAGAGGATGAACCCCACAGATATCGCGGAGTTGTTTTGGCGCCGTGGCCTAACCGAATTAGAGATGGTCAATACACTTTTAACCAAAAAGAATTCACACTTCATAAGAATGAGAACAACCGGCACAACGCTCTCCACGGATTAGTGTTTGATGTTGACTGGAATATTCAAACTAAGGTGACAAATTCGATATCCTTAACAACATTGATTCACGCTAATGACGGGTATCCGACAGACCTGGAGATAATCGCTAGGTACACGCTTTCTAACGAAGGACTTGAGTGCAAAGTTGACTGCAAGAATTTAGGAAGCCAATCTGCACCATACGGAGTTTCAATCCATCCGTACCTAATTGCTGATAAATCATCAAAAGTTGATCAATGTGTACTTACAATGCCAT
>CAYRXG010000090.1:0-3661 GCA_964428285.1 uncultured Clavibacter sp. | reverse complement strand
TTGTTGGTGAACTTTATTTGGGAAATAAACTTCTAAAGCTTTTGAATTTACAGTCCAACGACCAGTACCTGGTACGAGGCGGACACGAGCAACTGCTTCTTTACGGCGACCTACGCCAGCACCTGGTGCAATTACTGATGCACGATTGGTAGCGCCAGCTGGAGTGCTTGAGCTATATGCAGTTGAATTTTCGTTTTCAGCCATCATCATCCTTTACTTGCCCAACTTAGTCTGGTCAACTTGTTTGAAATCGTATGCAATCGGAGCCTGTGCACCATGTGGGTGATTTGGGCCAGCATAAACTTTTAGCTTTGAAGCCATCTGCTTGCCGATTGAATTCTTTGGCAACATTCCCTTAATTGCTTTTTCGACTGCGCGAGTTGGGAACTTATCTAGAAGTAGAGCGTAGTTACGTGAAGTTAAACCACCAGGGAAACCTGAGTGTTGATGAGAAATCTTTTCCGTCAATTTACTTCCAGTAAGTGCAACTTTGTCCGCATTAATTACAACTACGAAATCGCCCATATCCATATGGGGCGCGAAAGTTGCTTTATGTTTTCCGCGAAGCAGAGTTGCCGCATGGCTAGCAAGACGACCTAGAACCACATCGGTTGCATCAATGATGTACCACTTGCGCGCAATGTCGCTTGGGGATGGAGTAAAGGTGCGCACAGCAGACTCTCTTTCTAGCTCTTTCGACTCTTTTTATACTTCTTTATTAGTACCGCTCCGTGTGGAGGCAGAAGCGGAAGGTTACCCGCCCCTCTTCGGAGGGTCAAAATCAGTGGCTCCAAACTGGCTCCGGGCTCTCATAGACCTGGCCATCGGCCCCAAAAATCAGAAATCTGGTGAAGCCGCGGGCAAACCAGCGATCGTGAGTGACTGCGATTACCGTTCCTTCATATGAGGCAAGCGCTCGTTCTAAAGCTTCAGCGCTAGCTAAATCTAAATTATCTGTTGGTTCGTCCAGCAATAACAAAGTATCACCGGCAAGTTCTAAAAGCAGAACTTGAAAACGCGCCTGTTGTCCACCAGATAGTGAAGTAAATTGTTGTTCTGCCTGTTGCGCTAATTCATATCTACCAAGAACGCTTTTTGCGGCGCCAAGTTGCAGCGAGTTCTGCTCCCAAAGAATTTCCAGAAGAGTTTTTCCAATAAATTCTGGATGCGCATGTGTTTGCGCAAAGAAGCCTGGAACAACTCTGGCGCCTAATTTAAAGGTGCCGGTATATCGAACGGTTTCATCACCGGATAGCCGCCTTAAGAAATGCGATTTACCTGTTCCATTCTTACCCAAAATTGCAACTCGATCTTGATAGTAAATTTCAAAATTAAATGGTTCAGTTAAGTTCTCTAACGTTAGATTCTCACAAGTCACAACCCGCTCGCCCGTGCGAGTACTGCGTAAATTAACTTTTACATTCTGCTCGACCGGTGGCGGTGGCGGCGGTCCGGCTTCTTCAAATTTGCGTAACCGAGTCTGCATCGCTCGATATCGAGATGCCATATCCGGTGACGATGCCGCCTGCCATTGGAGAGTTAAAACCAACTCTTTCAATCGTTTATGTTCATCTTCCCAACGCTCTACCATCTGGGCAAACTGAGCATTTCTTGCTTTGCGAGCATCGTAATAAGTATCAAAACCCTCGCCATGAATCCAAGTTGAATTTCCATTTATTCCTTGCTCTAACGAAACAATTTTGTTGGCAGTCGCCGCTAAAAGTTCGCGATCGTGACTAATGAAAAGAATGGTCTTCTTGGAATTTCTAATCTCTTCTTCCAGCCATCGTTTTGCCGGAACATCAAGATAGTTATCTGGCTCATCTCGAATCAAAACTTCATCTGGCCCTTTAAGTAGCGACTCCAAAACTAATTTCTTCTGCTCACCACCAGAGAGCGAATTAACTTCACGATTTGCGACTCGATCAAAGGTTTTTCCAAGGGCATTTGAACAAGCGATATCCCAGAGAACTTCTTCGTCATATCCACCAGCATCGCCCCAATCGGCAAGAGCTTGGGCATATGCCATCTGTTCTTTCTCAGAATCATTCTTTGCCATCGCAGCTTCCGCCTCTTTTAGCTTGGCAGCTGCGCTACGAATCTTTGGCGATGAAACGGAAATAAGTAAATCTCGAACCGTAGATTGATCGCGAATGGAACCAATGAACTGGCGCATAATTCCAAGTCCACCAGTAACAATTATCTGACCAGTATCTGGTTGTAAATCTCCAGCAATCATTCGAAATAACGTGGTCTTGCCTGATCCATTTGGACCAATCAGCGCAACCTTTGCACCATCACCAACACGAAATGAAACATCACTTAATAAAACTCGACCATCAGAGAGCGCATACTCAACGCCCGAAACATTTATCTGGCCCATTTATTCCTCATCGCGTCGGCCAATTGTGACTTTCGCGCGTTCTGCTAATTGATCATCTGCTGGGTAATCAACACCAACCAAGGTCAACCCGCGCGCTGGAAAAACTAAACTTTCACTAACTCGTTCTTTCTTTGCTAAAACTTCGCTAACCCAGCTTGCGGGGAATCGACCTTCGCCGACGCGAACGATGGCACCAACCAGATTTCGAACCATTGAATAGCAGAATGCATCCGCAACTACTTCACTATGTATCTCATTTTCTGCAACTCTGGTCCAATTAAAAGTTTCTAATCGCCTGATTGTTGTGCCAACGCCACCGGTCTTACAGAATGCCGCAAAATCATGTTCACCAAGTAATAGTTGGCTCGCTTTATTCATCAATTCAATATCAAGATCGCGATACCAAGTTGCAATGTCATACCTTTTAATAGGCTCAATAAAAAAACGATTATCTGCGATTTTGTAGAGATAGCGCCGGCGGAGGGCAGAGAATCTGGCGTGAAAATTTGCGGGCGCAATTGAGACTTCTTTGATTCGAATATCCTCATCGAGAATTCGATTAAGTCGAAAAGTAAGTTCTGGAGCGCTCCATTCTTTTCCATATTTATCGCGATCTGGTAGATCAAAATGAGCAACCTGTGCCGTTGCATGGACGCCGGCATCAGTGCGACCTGCAACAAATGTTTCGGTTGTGAAACGAGTTAATCCAGATAGGGCATTTTCAATTTCATTTTGGACTGTTCGTTGTCCTGGCTGTTTGGCCCACCCGCTGAAATTCGTTCCGTCATAAGCAAAATCCATCCGGAAACGAATAAACCCACTCTCGGGGTTGAGAGTGGGTTCCATTCTTAAAGAAATTAATTAGTCAGCAAGAACTTCAATGACCGCCATTGGAGCGTTATCGCCCTTACGTGGTCCGATCTTTGTAATTCTGGTGTAACCGCCTTTGCGATTAGCAAAACGTGGACCGATTTCAGTAAAGAGAGTATGAACAACGCTCTTATTTGAAATCGCAGCCATAACTTGGCGACGTGCAGAGAGATCACCCTTCTTGGCATGGGTAATTAACTTCTCGGCTAGCGGACGGAGGCGACGAGCTTTCGCTTCAGTGGTCTGAACTTTGCCATTTTCAAATAGCTGTTCTGCAAGTGTGCGCAGCAACAACTTTTCGTGTGCTGGTCCGCTTCCAAGGCGCGGGCCGCGTGTAGGTCTTGGCATTTTCTTACTCCTTAAGCTTGCTCATCGATGTCGCTGACATCAATGCCATAGTTCTGGTGC
>CAYRXG010000089.1:0-3706 GCA_964428285.1 uncultured Clavibacter sp. | reverse complement strand
CAATGACTGGCTCTTTCAGATGCACTTAGCGAATACCCACCTTTGGTAAGTGCCAGTCGAAGCGGATTGAAAGTTCGCGAACAATGATGACGACTAGGCCTGCTGATAGTGCGACAAAACCAGAGTTCAATTCAAAGTAATCGCCTGTGACGTAGACGAGTGATCCCGCTAAACAAGATGTTCCGATGGTTTCACGATGAAGTAGAACTGGTTCAACTTGGCAAAGTACATCGCGCAGCAAACCACCGGTTACTGCTCCAATAAGTCCAAGAATCACCGCCGCCAGAAATGGCGCTCCGTGGGTTAGCGCAAATTGCGCACCTGATACTGAACAAACCGCTAAACCAATTGTGTCTAGCGTTAAAACAAATCTTCCAACTGGGCTAGTTCGCTTAATTGCTAAGGTAATTAACACTGCAATTACAACGCCTGCAAATAACCAAGTGTGTAAAACCCACGGTGGTCGCTCCCCCAGAAGAAGATTCCGAAAAGTTCCACCTGAAAGAGATGCAATGGCTGCGATAAATGCGATGCCGCCGTAATCCAAACCTTTATCCGCGGCGATACGCGCACCAACTAAAGCAAAGGCAAAGGTGCCAGCCAGGTCGAGGAGATTAACTAAGAGTTCTAGATCCACTTCGCAAGTATAGGTGAGGTCGATCTAGAGAATCCAAACTTCTAAAGAATATAAAGGCTCTTCGCCTTAGCAACAGCCTCATCTCGACCAGATGCACCTATTTTGCGATAGACATTTTTTAGGTGGGTCTTCATGGTGTTGAGCGAGACATGCAGGGTTGTAGCAATCGCGCTGATAGGCGCCCCAGTTGCCAAATGGCGCAAAATTTCCAATTCGCGTTTAGTTAAAGCAGAAGTCAATCCCACAGTATTTTCCGACCTTTCCTTTAGACGAGATGTAATTAGCGCAGCCATTTCCTCCAGATAAACTGTCGGTTTCTCACCGGCTATCTTGATAATCAAATTCAAAATTTGAGCGTCCTGCCGCAGAAAAGTCTCTTTTGCTCCTACGCGAGCGCCAATTACCAAAGCTTTTCTCAACGCTTCAACTGCAATTTTTTCTTTATCGATATCTGCTTGAGCCTCTGCTAGCAGCCTGTATATCTGCTGACTTGGCGTTGCATTGGGAAGGTTCGAGACGATGAATGGTGGGGATTTCTTACCAGTCACATCGGCGTGGATAACACGTATGCGCTCTACGACTAGAAAATTAGGCAGACGCCCAAGGAGTACACCGACCCGATCCCAATCCTTCATTGTGTATTTAATGAAAAGTTCAGTTAGGTCACAGAAGGTAACAAGGCCATTCCGGGTATCCATGGCCGATGCGCGATCTCTTCCAGTACGCACTAGCTCTAAGGCGGCTGAACTCTTTCCGCTCAAGGCAAGATCGCGTGCCAAGAAGCTCTCTGCCACGTAAACCCAAATGTATTGCGACCAGTTTCCAGCAAGATTTCGTATTTGTTCAAAGAGCAAGATGGAATCAGCAGTCTGTGAGAACTCCAATAAACAGCGCGCTCTTACATACATAGCGTCAAGCGGGCCAAAGATTCCGGAGTATCCATATCTTGCTGCCTGGGCAATAACATTGTTTGCCACAAGTAGCGCATCCTTATATTCGCCAAGTGAAAGCAAAGTTGCAGCATCAATCGCATTTAATAAGTAGAGAACTAGAAGCGAATTGGCATCCCCAGCAATTTCGTGAGCTTCCTTTTGTAGCGCCAGTAGCTCCGTTGGGTTGTCGTAGATAATTGCCTTAGCAGCCATTACTCGCAAGATCGAAATTTTATCGGCAGCACCTAAATCTAACTGCTCATCACTTTCGCTGCGTACTTGTTTATATGCATCATCTAGTTCATCGGTGAGGCCAGAAGCAAAATCCATATAAATACTTACTGCCGCGGTGAATTTCTTAATAAACCCTTCCATTTCGGAGCCTCTGGAAGAGAACCGCATCTCATCAATTAAACTTTGGGCCACTTCATATTGAAAATCTGCGACATACCCCATTAATTGAACGGTCTGGCGTTTTAGAGTTCCAGGTAAAGATAGATCTCCAACAATTGATGACATCTGAATCAAATCTTTGCCGCGGCCGGTTGCGATCAGAATTCGCATACTCTCCCGGAATAAAGCACGGTACCGAACGGCATCCCCGGACTCTTTACTGTGCATTAGCGCCTTTAAGTAATCCTGCTGTTTTTCAAAGTAGCTACTCAAATCGCAGTGGATCCGCTTTAATTCTGCACTGGTTAACTTCGATTGCATCTTTAAAGAACTTCTAATGAGCGGATTTAGCGCAAATTTATTAACTGGATCCGCGGTATGAATTAAGAAGAGCGCCTCGGTAGCAAAGTTATTGATCTTTGCTAGCGAGAATTTATCTCCCAAAACCAATTCGGCTGCCTCTGTAGAGAAATCATTAAATACCGAGAGTAATTCAAGTGTTGATCGATCAGCTTCTTCAAGTGATTTTAGAAGTTCAGCCACCATTAAATTTAGTGGCTCCGTGGAGAAGTTACTGACATCTAGCGCAGATTCTATTTTTACTCCGCGGCTTAAGTTACTCGCGATGAGATTAACTGCAGCGGGCCAGCCTTGAGCAGATTCAAGTAACACTCGTGTCTTAGTGTCGTTCTCTGGTAAACCATACATTTTAGAAATCTGTTCAACTTCACTCGAACTAAACTTAAGTTCATTGACTCCAAATACTTTAAAATTCTGGAAACTTGTGAGTCTAGAATATGAAGCAGCTAACGTTGATCTTCGGATTGCAATGGCATGTACGTTAGTCGGCATTAAATCTAGAAACCGATTTATGGTGTTCTCATCGCCAGCAATTGAAGTTCTATTGTTATCTACTACAACAATAAAGTGTTTCGGTATTACCGCCACCTCTGCCAAAATTTTTGCAAGGAAGTCGTGCGATGAGATCTCTTCTGATCCAGAGAACCACGGCGCAAAACCTGGTTCTACATTTCTGATCGCTTGCAGAATGTGTGCGTTTAGCTCGGTAGTTCCATCGCTCTCGGATGCGGTGTACCAAACAACTGGATAAGGGCTATTGGCTAGAAACTCGGCAACAATTGAAGATTTTCCAAAACCGGTCGGAGCAGTAATCAGGGTTAGGCCGGCGCGATCGATTGCGATATCGGCCAAGATGCTTTTTCTCGATAAGAAGTTAGGTGGCAAGACTGGGGGCAGGGTTCGCGTTAGGCCAACCCCAGGAATCACCCCTGCAGATTGTCCTAAGTTAACGCGAGATGGAGCCACGCCTAAGGGTGAGGCATGAAGGGGCGAAATGGCTAGTAGAAATCACCCTAATAGGGTGAGTAAGGCGGGTGAATTTAGAGGGTGGCGAAAGCTTCTTCCAAAACGCCGAGCGCATCCTTTAGTAGCTCATCGCTAATTACGATCGGTGGCAAGAAGCGAATAACGTTTGCATAGGTGCCTGCGGTAAGAATGAGTACTCCCTTGCTCTGGCAATACTTGATTACAGCAGCCATAGCAGCTGGATTTGGGTTCTTGGTTCCGGATTCAACGAGTTCAATCGCCTGCATTGCACCGCGACCGCGGACTTCGCCAATGATTGGGTATTTCTTGGCAAGTGCAGTTAGAGATTCATTAAGAATTTTTCCGATGTGCTTTGCGCGATCTACAAGTTTCTCTTCTTCGATTGTTGCAATTGCGC
>CAYRXG010000088.1:0-3728 GCA_964428285.1 uncultured Clavibacter sp. | reverse complement strand
AAGCCGCTGAAATTACACCGGTAGAACTTTCCACTAAAGAAGGATTGGCTCTAATAAATGGCACCGATGGAATGCTCGGTCAATTAGTAATGGCAATTTCAGATATTGAAAAGCTATTGCGCACCTTAGATATTTCGGCAGCACTTAGCGTTGAAGCATCACTTGGAACTGATCGAGTATTCCAAGCAGAGTTACATTCAATTCGCCCCCAATTAGGTCAGCGAGATTCGGCCGCTAATTTGGCTTTATTGTTAAAAGATTCACCAATGGTTAAATCGCATGCCGCTGATGATCATCGAGTTCAAGATCCGTATTCGCTACGTTGCGCGCCACAAGTTGCTGGTGCCGCAAGGGACACCTTGAGCCACGCAAAAACTATTGCAGAGCGCGAACTATCCTCAATTATTGATAATCCGATTGTTTTAAATTCTGGCGAAATCCGTAGTAATGGAAATTTCCACGGTGCACCAGTTGCACATGTTCTTGATTTCTTAGCGATTTCTATTGCTGATGCCGCATCGATGTCAGAACGTAGAACTGACAATCTTCTAGATGAACATCGATCTGCAGGTTTGAATGCATTTCTTGCTGACGACCCAGGTGTCGATAGCGGAATGATGATTGCGCAATACACGCAAGCCGGATTAGTAAGCGAGATGAAACGTTTGGCTGTTCCAGCATCAGTTGATTCAATTCCATCATCTGCGATGCAAGAAGATCATGTTTCGATGGGCTGGCATGCAGCGCGTAAATTACGTAGGGCAATTGATGCATTCACCAGAGTTATTGCAATTGAGATGATGGTTTCATCCCGGGCAGCTGAGATGCGAAAGCCTTTGGTTTCGGGCCCAGCAACTGCCGCTGCAATTACAACTATCCGCAGCAAAGTCGCCGGAGTTGGTCCAGATCGCTGGCTGACACCTGAGATCGAGGATTGTGTTGAACTAGTTGGAAGTGGCAAGATTCTTGAATCAGTCGAGAAAGTCGTAGGTAAATTAGCATGACAGTTACCCGCACAATTAAATCGCCTCATGGCAACAAACTTTCAACACTTGGGTGGCAACAAGAAGCAGCGCTTCGCATGTTGCAAAATAACCTTGATCCAGAAGTTGCCGAACGCCCCGAAGATTTAGTTGTTTATGGCGGCACAGGTAAAGCAGCACGCGACTGGAAATCTTATGACGCGCTAGTGCGCACTCTTACAACTTTGAAAAATGATGAAACTATGTTGGTGCAATCCGGTCGTCCGGTTGGTGTATTTCAAACACATGAATGGGCGCCTCGAGTATTAATTGCTAATTCAAACTTAGTAGGCGATTGGGCAAATTGGCCAGAATTTAGAAGGTTGGAATCGCTCGGACTAACTATGTACGGCCAGATGACAGCTGGTTCTTGGATTTATATTGGAACCCAAGGAATTCTTCAAGGTACTTATGAAACCTTTGCGGCGGTTGCCAATCAAAGTTTTAATGGAACTTTAGCTGGCACTTTAACTTTGACCGGTGGCGTAGGTGGAATGGGCGGTGCACAGCCACTTGCAATCACCATGAATGACGGTGCTGCGATTTGTATTGATGTTGATCCAACTAGATTGCAACGTCGCGTTGATCATCGTTATTTAGATACTTGGACTGATAACGTTGAAGAAGCTATTGCCCTTGCAACCAAAGCAAAAGCCGAACGACGGGGATATAGCGTTGGATTATTAGGTAATGCTGCGACTCTGTTTGCGGATTTCTTAAAACGTGGTGTGCCAATTGATATCGTCACTGATCAAACCTCTGCTCATGATCCACTCTCTTATCTTCCTGAAGGCGTAACGGTTGAGGAATGGTCTGATTTAGCAAAACGCGATCCTGAAACATTTACCAAACGTTCTCGAGAATCCATGGCGAAACAAGTTGAAGCGATGGTTGGTTTTATGGATGGTGGGGCCGTTGTCTTTGATTACGGAAATTCCATCCGTGGTGAAGCGATGCTTGCTGGTTACAACCGCGCCTTTGATTTTCCAGGTTTTGTTCCTGCATATATCCGCCCGCTTTTCTGTGAAGGAAAAGGTCCATTTCGTTGGGCGGCGTTAAGTGGCGATCCAAAAGATATTGCTGCTACTGATAAAGCAGTTCTAGAACTATTTCCTGATAACGATCCTCTACATCGTTGGATTAGAAAAGCAAGTGAAAAAGTCGCGTTCCAAGGTCTACCAGCACGTATCTGTTGGTTGGGTTATGGCGAACGACATTTAGCTGGTGAGAGATTTAATGAAATGGTTGCTAAAGGTGAAGTAAGTGCACCAATTGTTATTGGTCGTGACCATCTTGATTGCGGTTCAGTCGCATCGCCATATCGTGAAACTGAAGCGATGTTAGATGGCTCGGATGCTATTGCTGACTGGCCGCTATTAAATGCACTTGTTAATACTGCATCTGGTGCTTCCTGGGTTTCTATTCATCATGGCGGTGGCGTTGGTATTGGCCGTTCTATTCATGCCGGCCAAGTTTCAGTTGCTGATGGCACAAAGTTGGCCGGTGAAAAACTTAGCCGTGTTCTAACAAATGATCCAGGAATGGGCGTTATTCGCCACGTTGATGCCGGCTATGAATATGCCGAAAAGACTGCATCGCAACGTGGTGTTCGAATTCCGATGCAGGAGTTATGACCGCCACATTAGTTTCTAATATCGGTGAACTTGTAACAAACTCCGATAAAGAGCTCGGCATCATTAAGGATGCTGCGCTGGTATTTGAGAATAATAAAGTTATCTGGATTGGTGAAAATAAAAATGCGCCAGCAGCAGATAAATCAATTGATGCCAATAATGGAACAGTAACTCCGGGCTTTGTTGATTCACATACCCATGCCATTTTTGCCGGTGATCGTTCAAAAGATTATGAAGCCCGCATGTCTGGCACTTCTTACTCTGCAGGTGGAATTAACACCACGGTTGCAGCAACTCGTGCCGCAAGTGATGATGAACTACGAGAAAATACAAAGAAGATTATTGATCAAGCGCGCCAAGCAGGTACTACAACGATTGAAATCAAAAGTGGTTATGGGCTTGATCTTGAAACGGAAGTAAGACTTCTCAAAATAGCAAGAGTATTTACGGAAGAAACAACTTTCTTAGGTGCACATGTCGTTCCAAAAGAGATGGCTAATTCCCGGGCAGACTACATTGAATTAGTAAAAAATCAGATGCTTGATGCATGCCTTCCTTACGCAAAATGGATTGATGTTTTCTGCGACAAAACCGCCTTCTCAGTAGAAGAAGCTCGTGAGATCTTGAAGGCAGGAATTGCTAAAGGTTTAATGGGAAGAATTCATGGAAATCAATTGGGCGATACCGGTGGCGCTGATTTAGCAGCGGAGTTGAAACTAGCCTCAGTTGATCATTGCACTCATATTTCTGATCAGACTTTAGAAGCTCTTGCCGAAAATAGCGTTGTGGCAACTTTATTGCCTGGTGCTGAATTCTTTACCAAGTCACCTTACCCTGATGGTAAACGTTTTTTAGATGCCGGAGTTACTGTGGCGCTTGCAAGTGATTGCAACCCTGGATCTTCTTATATCTCTGCAATGCCAGTGGTTTTATCTTTAGCTGTTCGTGAAATGAATTTAACTCCTGCACAAGCACTATATGCCGCAACTATGGGAGGTGCCAAAGCGTTAAAACGTGATGAGCTCGGACATTTAACAGTTGGCGCAAAAGCCGATTTTGTTATTTGGGATGC
>CAYRXG010000087.1:0-3889 GCA_964428285.1 uncultured Clavibacter sp. | reverse complement strand
CTTAGTAGATTGGTGCTATGAACCGCGATTTTGATGTGGTGGTAATTGGTTCTGGATTTGGTGGCTCTGTTGCCGCGCTACGTCTAACGGAAAAAGGCTATCGAGTTGCGGTTTTGGAAGCTGGTAGAAGATTTAAAGATAAAGATTTTCCAAAGACTTCTTGGCGATTATCTAAATTCCTATTTATGCCAAGATTAGGTTTACGTGGAATTCAACGAATTCACGCTTTGCCAGATGTTTTAGTTTTAGCGGGAGCTGGCGTTGGTGGTGGGTCATTGGTTTACGCAAACACTTTGTATCAGCCACCTGATTCATATTTCGAAGATAAACAGTGGCGACATATAACTGATTGGAAATCTGAGTTGCTGCCTTGGTATGACCAAGCTTCCAGAATGTTAGGTGTTGCCGATAATCCATATTTCTCGCCATCGGATCAAGCTATGAAAGATGTAGCGGAGGAAATGGGAGTAGGACACACTTTTAAAATGGCGCCGCTCGGAGTTCATTTTGGCGAAGGCTCTGGCGTCTTAAGTAAAGATCCATATTTTGGTGGCGTTGGACCTGATCGACATGGCTGTAGGCAATGCGGTGGTTGTATGACGGGTTGTCGTTATAACGCGAAAAATACTCTGCCAAAAAATTATTTGGGATTAGCAGAAAATGCAGGCGCCCAAGTTTTTCCAGAGCACACCGTTACTGAAATAAATGAAACCGATGGTGGTTGGCAGATTGAAGTGCGAAAGAGCAGCGCTTGGTTTGGTGGAAAGCGAACCTTTACTGCTGGTCAAGTAGTAGTTGCCGCCGGCACTTACAACACCCAAAAGTTATTGCATCGGATGAAGAGCACTGGAAAATTAAATAAATTATCGCCAGCTCTTGGAAAGTTATCCAGAACAAATTCAGAGGCGCTAACTGGTGCAATTATGCCTAAAGGTGGCGCGATCGATTTCTCTAAAGGTGCAGCAATAACTTCCTCATTTTTCCCAGATGAGCACACCCATGTTGAACCTGTTCGCTATGGCAAAGGTTCAAATTTCATGGGCCTGCTCCAGACAGTAATGACCGATGGCGAATCGGCAAAAGCGCGGCGCAGACAATGGCTTGCAACTTTAATTTTGCGACCAGGTTTAATCGCAAAAATCTTTGATGTTAGAAAATGGAGCGAACGAACCGTTATTGCGCTGGTAATGCAAAATGTTGATTCGGCTCTCTCGGTCCGTGGAAAGCGTGGGATTTTTGGCTGGCGACTGACTTCAAAGAATGAAAGCGAAAATCCAAATGCAACTTATATTCCAGCAGCAAATGAAGTGGTTAGAAGAATTGCAAATAAATACGGCGGCACACCTGGTGGACATATCGGTGATTTAGTGAGCGCGCCATTTACGGCACACTTTGTTGGTGGATGTGTAATTAGCGATGATCCGAATAAAGGAGTGATTGATCCTTATCATCGCGTTTGGAATTACCCAACGTTACATATTGTTGATGGTTCAAGCCTGACCGCAAATCTTGGCGTTAATCCTTCTTTAACAATTACCGCGCAAGCCGAACGTGCCTTTTCATTCTGGCCAAATAAGGGAGAGCCAGATTCAAGACCATTGCAAGGAAAGCCTTATCAGCGAATAGATTGGGTAAGACCTCATGCGCCATTTGTTCCTGCAGGGGCTTACGGCGAATTAAAGATTAATTAATATCCATAATGTGGCGATTGCCGCGATCAAAAGTTAAATAATTCCAAGTCCAATCGGCCATAGTGCCAATTTTGTTTCTTCCGCCTATTAAGTAGAAAAGATGTAACCAGAGCCAGGCATACCAAGCGATAACTCCACTTAATCTAATTGGACCAACTTCAACAACTGCTTTATGGCGACCAATCGTTGCCATCGATCCTTTATCTCGGTAATTAAAGTTATTTAGCGGTTGGTTTTTAATTGAATTGGCAATTTGCTTTGCCACAAATCGACCTTGCTGCATGGCAACAGGGGCGACCATGGGCAGATAGCGACCATCACTTCCTTTAGCTCCAGCAATATCGCCAATTGCAAAAATATTTGGATAGTTTGAAACTTGCAGAGTTGGATCAACAGTGATTCTGCCATTTGTATTTGGCAAGCCAAGTTTCTTCATAATTGGTTCGCCGGTAACTCCAGCTGCCCAGATTGTGACTTCGGAAGGCAATTTTTTCTTATCGCCAAGCATAATCTCACGAGGCTTAATCTCTTTAACTGGAGTATTGGTAAGGACATTTACACCAAGCTTCTCCAAATCTTTTCTAGTGCGCTCTGATAATTTTGCTGAAAAAGATGGCAAGAGTCGTGGCCCAGCTTCCACAATATTTACTTTGATATTTGCAGCTGCGTGCGCTTGATCTGAATTTAAAGGTCCTTTCTTCAGTTCTGCGATTGCACCTGCCATTTCTACTCCAGTTGGCCCACCGCCAACTACGGTTATAGATAACTTAGTTTCATCTTCAAATCTGCAGAGATCTTCGAAACGGCGCAAGATAGAAGATCTGATTTCTAATGCTTCAGTAACACTCTTCATGCCAAGAGCGTGCTCGGTAACACCTTTAACACCAAAATCATTGGTAGCAGAACCCATTGCAACGATTAAATAATCAAAATCTAAAGTTTCACTGGAATCTAGTTTTACTGATTTATTTTTATGATCAATTGTGATTGGTGATCCCATTCGAAACTTGATTTTGGTTTTACGAAGCGCACCGCGAATTGGGTGAGCGATGTGATCAGCGGCAAGGCCAGCTGTAGAAACCTGATAGAGCAAAGGTAAAAACGTTTGAAAATTATGGCGATCAACCAGAGTCACTTCCGCTATTTTGTTTAAGGCTCGCGCAGCCGCTAAACCGCCAAAACCGGCGCCCAGAATGACTACCTTTGGCTGATTCATCTGCGAAAGTCTAATCTTTAACCATGGATAACTCGCGTCGAATATTGGTGACTGGCGCATCGGGTTACGTTGGTGGGCGCTTAGTTACAGCCCTTTTAAATGAAGATCTGCCGGTTCGAATCAATGTGCGCGATAAAAAGAAAATTTCTGGCCAAAGTTGGGCGAAGGAAGTTGAAATTGCTGTCGGCAATGCAACGAGCTTCTCCGAGATGAAGAGTGCTCTAACCGGGATTCATACTGCGTTTTATTTATTGCATTCGATCGGAGTCGGAACAGACTTTGATGAATTAGAAGCAAGTATGGCGCGCAACTTTGCGCAAGCGGCACAAGCAGCTGGTGTTAAACAGATTGTCTATCTTGGTGGAATTGCTAATGATGAGAAACAGAGTAAACATCTTGCTTCCAGAGCGCGTACCGGCGAAGAATTGCGATCTACATCAGTACCGGTCTTGGAATTACGGGCTGGAATTATTATTGGATCAGGTTCGGCCTCATTTGAAATGTTGCGTCATCTGACACATCGATTACCAATTATGACTACACCAAAGTGGGTTTCAAACCGAACTCACCCAATCGCAATCAGAGATGTGCTCTGGTATTTAACAAATGCCGCAAAATTAGAGAAACCAGTATCTGGAATTTACGACATCGGCGGACCAGAAATTCTTTCCTATGCCGAGATGATGCAGAAGTTTGCAAAATGTTCTGGTCTGCGCCGCCGCTGGATTATTCGAGTTCCGGTATTAACTCCAAAACTTTCTAGTCTTTGGATTGGATTTGTTACGCCGGTACCAACAAGGTTGGCTCGTCCCTTAATTGGCTCTTTGATAAATGAAACCGTTGCAGATCCAAAGAAATCAATAGATGCGGTAATTCCAAAACCGCCTGAAGGTTTAATTGATGTAACAAATGCAATTAACTTGGCGCTATCTAGAACCACGAGTAATCAAGTGGAAACACGTTGGTCAGATGCAACGGTAAT
>CAYRXG010000086.1:0-3894 GCA_964428285.1 uncultured Clavibacter sp. | reverse complement strand
CAGATATCACATCTGTGGATCTAATCTATGTACCTTATTTTGCAAAGGCAGGTGCCTTCGAAGATGTAACGAGCATTTACAACGCTGCGAAGTATAAGAACCAGTGGTCTAAAGCTCACGTTGCTTTAAGTAAGTACAAGAATAAAATGTACTCACTACCATTTACTGCTGAAGGTTCTGTTTTATTCTGGAATAAGGACTTGTTTAAGCAAGCAGGCTTAGACCCTGAAAAGGCTCCAACGACAATGGCTGAGATTCTCTCAGCAGCTAAGAAAATTACTGCGCTCGGTGGAGATACCAAGGGTTATTACTTCTCAGGAGCATGCTCAGGCTGCAATATCTTTACATTTGCACCGTACATTTGGGCACAGGGTGGAGATGTTCTTAATAAGGATGGTTCTCCAAACTTCGCTTCAAAAGAGGCAAAAGTTGCTCTCAAGTTCTATAAGGATCTATGGGATGCAGGAACAGTTCCAGAATCCGCTAAAAATGATAACGGGGCATCCTTCGCTTCTCCATTCCTAACTGGAAAAGTTGGAATGGTTGGAGCGGGAGCATTCTTTATCCCTGGCTTGGTAAAGGACCATCCTGAAATCAACTTTGGCGTGACTCCTCTGCCTGGCGCTAAAGCTGGACAAAGCTCATCATTTGCTGGAGGAGACAATATTGCCGTTCTGAAGGGCACTAAATATCCTAAAGAAGCTCGAGCATTTATTGCATGGGCAACCGATAAAGGACAAACGTTCTTGGCAAAGCAGCCAGTTCTTCCTACTCGTTTAGATGTAGCCCAGAAAACGTATGTCCCACTAGATCCTGTGAACTACAAGGTTATGTACGACGCCTTACTAGTTGGTAAAACACCATGGACTACTTCCTACAATTCATTAATCCAGGACAATCAAGGCCCTTGGCTCAAGATGTTTACTGGTGCAATTTTTGGTGGGGACATTGATGGTGCTCAAAAAGCCGCACAGGCTCAAGCAGTAAAGATATATAAGAAAGAGAAGTAAAGATTAGCCACCAGGGGTTTCAGCATGGGCCCCTGGTGGCTAACCACTCTTAAAGCAGAAAAGAGGAATAGGGCATGAAGACTGGCGCTTCCAAGAGAACCGGATTCTGGTTTATCTTACCTTCGATGGTTTTCGTGCTCATATTCTTTCTAGTTCCTTTAGTTGCCGTGCTAATTATGTCAACGACCAATTTTCCACTTCTAGGAGATGTGGAATATGTAGGTTTACAAAATTACACAGATATGATGAGCGACACTGAATTCCATCAGACAATTATTCAAACTCTCATCTACACAGTTTTGGTTACACCACCATTATTTTTTGTAGGACTTGGTGCGGCATTGCTGATCCGAAGAACGAACAAACTTTCAAGTTTTTTCCGAACATTCTTTTTCATGCCGCTTGTTATTGGCTTCGGAAGCGCGGCCTTTTTATGGTATTGGTTGCTCGATCCTGGAACTGGATATATCCCACAACTTTTGCGGGATATGGGTTTCGGTGGGATGGAAAAGCCAATTTTGGGATATATGCCAGGTGCGCTTCTCGCAGTAATTTTGATGGTGGTTTGGAAATTTTCTAGCCTACAGATGATTCTGTTAATGGCCGCTATGCAAGGAATTGATCCTGAAGTGCTTGAGTCATCAGAGATGGATGGTGCTGTTAAGTGGAAACAATTACGTTACATAACACTTCCACTCATCAAAAGAACACTTGGTATGGTTTTCATTCTCTCTATTGCCGGTTCACTTCTAGCTTTTGACCAATTCTTTATCATGACCGGTGGCGGCCCAGAAGGTCAGACAGAAACAATGGTCTTCTATGTTTGGCGCCAGGCATTCCGGAGTTTCAATTTAGGTTATGCCGCAGCCCTGTCAGTTGTTATATCTATTGCTTTGCTCTTGGTCTCCTTGATACAAGTGAGGTTCATCAATGAAAAAGACTGATTCGGGAGTAAGAATATCAAAAAAAAGAAGTAGAAATTCATCTATACCTTTTAGAGGCTGGCTAGTAATTTGTATAAGCCTGTCGATACTTTTTCTATCTCCCATTATATCGAGTTTATTGCACAGTCTAAAAACTCCGAAAGACTCTTCATCTTCTCCACCCACGTATATACCTCCAACTTTCTCGATCGATAATTACCAGAGCCTGGCTAATTCATCGAGCGGGATAATTTCGGATGGCATCTATTTGTACATTGGTAATAGCCTTATTCTGGCGGCTCTCACAGTGGTAGGGACGTTAGTTCTCGCTACATTAGCTGGATACGGTTTTGCACGCTTTAAATTTAAGGGTAGAGAAATCTATTTTGCACTTATTCTCTTGATGATTATGGTTCCGTTTCAAGCTCTGTTGACCCCAATTTACTTTCTTTTCTCTCAGGTCGGATTACAAAACTCCTTACTTGGCTTAAGTTTGATCTATATAACTTATCAACTTCCATTTTCAATATTTTTAATGAGAAATACTTTTATGGTAATTCCCCAGGCTCTAGGTGAGGCAGCGATGGTTGATGGATGTTCACCTTTCAAAGTTTTCAGAAGCATTATGCTTCCATTAGCTCAACCAGGGATTATCTCTGTGGCTCTTTTTGCTTTCTTTGCATCATGGAACGAATTTATTGCGGCTTTGACGATGATAAGTGTGCAGGAAAAGTACCCACTACCAGTCGTTTTAACCCTTCTCACTGATCGCCAAATGGGTGCTACAAACTTTGGGTTTCTCCAAGCAGGTGTGGTCGTCACAATGATTCCTTGTATCGCATTGTTCTTGGTGCTTCAAAAATATTATGTTAGTGGGTTGATAAGTGGGGGCGTGAAATCCTGATGCTTAAACAATCTATGCCAAGAACTCAAACATTGGTAAAGTGATGGGTAAAGGTGAAGATCTAAATTCTCAAAGTGGTACTTCTAGGGCAAGAATATTTGTTGATCGACATTTCGAAATCTCAGAAATTGATAAAAGAATTTATGGTTCTTTCACAGAGCACATGGGTCGATGTATTTATGGTGGAATCTATGATCCAGGGTCTCCATTCGCAGACGAGAACGGCTTTCGACAGGATGTGATTGAGCTGGTCAAGGAATTAGGTGTAACAATTGTGCGATACCCGGGAGGAAACTTTCTCTCCGGGTATGATTGGAAAGATGGAATAGGTCCTAAAGAAGCGCGTCCGGTGCGTCTTGATTTAGCTTGGCATGGGTTGGAAACTAATCAGTTCGGCTTGGATGAGTTCATGTTGTGGACTTCGAAATCTGGCGTTGAACCAATGCTTGCAGTTAATCTTGGGACGAATGGGCTAAAGGATGCCTTAGATCTTATTGAATACACCAACGTTGATGCTCAATCAAAGTGGGCGCAAGAACGTGTCAAAAATGGGCATGAGGAACCTTATGCCGTAAAAGTTTGGTGCTTGGGAAATGAAATGGATGGCCCGTGGCAACTTGGGCACAAGAGTGCAGAACATTATGCAACTGTTGCGGCGGATGTTGCGCGAGGCATGCTTCAAATTAGTGGTGAAATTGAGTTAGTTGCTTGTGGAAGCTCAAATCGCGCAATGCCAACCTTTGCTGCCTGGGAAGAGACAGTTCTTGAAAAAACTTATCCTCTTGTTGATCACTTGTCACTACATACTTATTATGAAGACCTTGGAGATACACAGGAATTCCTCGTAATTTCCACTGATCTTGATCGCATGATTGACGAAGTCTGTAATGTTGCTGATGCTGTAAAAGCAAAACTTCGAAGTAGCAAGACTGTAAATTTGTCTCTTGATGAATGGAATGTTTGGAACCTCTCTAAATTTCAAGCAATTGATCGACCAAAAGAATGGCTACCAGCGCAACGGATAATTGAAGATGAATACTCTTTTAAAGATGCTGTT
>CAYRXG010000085.1:0-3948 GCA_964428285.1 uncultured Clavibacter sp. | reverse complement strand
TCCCATTTCAACTAATCGTCCTGGTCCACCCTCAGATAAGAAGAATGCGGTGTAATCCGATACGCGCGCAGCCTGCTGCATGTTATGGGTGACGATGACGATACTGATGCTTTCTGAGAGCTCACGAATAGTCTCTTCAATTCGAAGAGTGGATCCGGGATCAAGAGCCGAGCACGGCTCATCCATCAGAAGAACTTTTGGATTAACGGCTAATGAGCGTGCGATGCAAAGACGCTGTTGCTGTCCACCAGAAAGCGCTCCTCCATATTCATCTAGACGATCTTTTACTTCCTCCCATAAACCAGCCCGCTTTAAGCAACTTTCAAGAAGTTCATCCTGATTATCAATTTTTAACTGGGCTAATTTTAATCCAGATAAGACATTCTCTTTAATTGTCATTGATGGAAATGGATTAGGCTTCTGAAAGACCATTCCGATCTTTAGACGAATTTTTGTGACGTCGATGCCAGATCCGTAAATATCTTTCCCACCCAAGAGAACATCCCCGGCAAGCGCCGCAGTTGGAATGAATTCATGCATTCGATTCAAGATTCGAATAAATGTTGACTTGCCACATCCAGATGGCCCAATTAGCGCTGTAACTGTTCCAGGCGCAAAATCCATGGAGATATCTTCGAGAACTAGTTTCTTGCCAAACCAGGCATAAATATTGCGCGCTTCAAGCCCCATACCATCAACAATCTCTCGTTTGACGTAGGTGCCATTAGTTGCAGCCACGCTTGCCAAGGAGGAAGGTGAAACTTGCTTTGTTGCCGGTTCTACTTTTGTCTTCATAGTCTCTTCGTTCTCCCCTTCGTTGATTGGAATATTCATCTGCGCGCTCCCTTAGTTCGGCCAAAATATCTAGCTAAGGAAAAAAAGATAAAGACCATCATCATTAAGACAATTACACCAAGCCATGCTCGTTGAATTGATTCTGGATTTCCTAGACTTAAGTTTTTCCAAACATAATATGGAAGGGCTGAGTTATTTCCTTCTAGAGGATTGAAATTAATGGCATCTGCGCCACCAATGGTCAGAAGAAGTGGGGCCGTTTCACCGGCAACTCGAGCAATTCCAAGTATCACTGAGGTAACTAAGCCGCTTTTTGCAGCTGGCAAAATAATCATGGCAACGGTGCGCCACTGGGTTGCTCCAAGTGCTAGCCCTGCTTCGCGTAAGTCATTTGGAATCAATTTCAATACTTCTTCTGATGTTCTAGCCACGGTCGGGATCATTAAAATCGCAAGTGCGCCAGCACCGGCCGCTGAGTTATAACTATTTCCAAGCCCAATCATCCAAACTGCATAAATAAATAGTCCGGCAACAATTGATGGAACGCCGCTCATAGCCTGTACAAAGAACCTGACAGTAGAAGCAAATCGTCCTTTAACTTCGACTATGTATAGAGAAGTTAGAAATCCAATCGGTGTACTAATAATTGTTGCCAATAAAACGACATATAAAGTTCCAATTACTGCGTGAAGTAAACCGCCTTCGGTAAGTGGCGAATCGGCCGAGGCAAGTGACATATCTTTGGTGAAAATACCAAGTGATAATCCAGGTGCGCCCTTTCGGATAATTTCAAATAGGAGCGATGCAAGAGGAATAATCACAAAGGCAGCTGCTACATAAACAAACACTGTGCTTACGCTGTTAAAGGCAGCCTTTCTATCTCTTCTCAACCAACTAATAGAAGCAGAGGTAATTATTGCCATTGCGATTAACGCAATTGAGAATCCTAATTTTCCTTTTAAGGGGGTTGCAGCAACAACAGCGAGCGTGGAGAAAGCTGTGAAGAATGCACCAAGAATCTCCGGCAACAAGTCTTTAGCTTTTGGGCGCCACGGCTTCCTTGGGGTAACGGTTGTCATCTCTACCCCTTCCTTGCAGTGCGATTAATGATCGCATTAGCTATGAAGTTGACTATTAAAGTGACCACAAACAATACGAATCCGGCAGCCATTAATGCCCGCAATTCGACTGCATCTGCTTCACCAAACTTATTAACAATCATCGATGCAACTGAGCCGCCCGCACTTAAGAGAATTTCAATTCTTATGTCATATACAAGATTTAGAACGGTATAAACAGCGACAGTTTCACCAAGTGCGCGCCCAAGTCCAAGCATTGCACCGCCAATGACGCCACCAATTCCATATGGAAAAACCACCGCTTTAATCATCGACCACTTCGTCGCGCCAAGCGCGTATGCAGCTTGAATTCGATCTGGAGGAGTTTGCGCAAATACTTCCCGCGAAATTGAAGCAACAATTGGAATGATCATAATTGCAAGAACTAGGCCAGCTATAAATGGTGATCTGGAATATGCCGGTGCCGGCATATCGAAAATTGGAATGAAACCCAAATATTTATGAATAAGTTTTGCCCAATATTCGGCGTGAGGCATCAAAATAAAGTAGCCCCAAAGTCCAAAGACGACCGATGGAATAGCTGCCATAACATCGATTACGACAACCATCGGTTTTTTAATCCACTCTGGTGCGTAATATGAAAGGAATAGCGCTGCCCCTACTGCAACGGGAACGCCAAAAATAATGGCAAGAATTCCAATAACTAAAGTTCCATAAAGCATCGCACCAATTCCGTAACTTGCTGCGATTCCTTCTTCTGGAATTGCATCAATCCAGTCAAAACCAGTTAAGAATTTCAAACCTTCAGCTCGAAAAACTTCAAAACCGTTGTAAACAAGAAAAAAGGCAATAAGAGCAAGAATTAAGAGAGTTGATAAACCACCTGCACTTACGACGCCACGGAAAACTTTGTCGGAAAATCTGGGTACCGTAGTAATTTCTCGCGGTACCGGTGCCATTTTTGGCTCTTGGAGGGCGCTACTCACATGGCGATCATGGGAGATTTCGGGGCAAGTGCAGGGTATTAAAGGTTAAGAAAAGGTGAACGAGGAGTGAAAACTCTCCCTGACATAGACTCCGCCGGTGGCTAATGATCTTCCGTTCATAATCTGGGTCGATTGTGAGATGACTGGGCTCGATACGAAGAGCGATGCCTTAGTTGAGATTGCCGTTCTCATAACTGATGCCCAATTAAATGTAGTTGGTCAAGGTGTGGATCTGGTTATTAAATGTGATCAGGCCAAATTAGATGGCATGAGCGAAGTAGTTCGAAAAATGCATGAGGATTCCGGCCTTCTTAAAGAAATTCCAAATGGCGTTTCATTAGAAACTGCAGATAACGCGATTGAGGAATATTTAACTAAATATCAAGTAGCGCCCGGCAAATCTCCCCTCGCCGGTAACTCGGTTTATATGGATCGTGCCTTTATTTCTAGAGATTTGCCTAAACTAAATTCATTTCTTCATTATCGAACCATCGATGTTTCGACTATAAAAGAATTGGCTCGCCGTTGGTATCCAAAAACATACTTTTCTGCACCGGCCAAAGAAGGCAATCATCGAGCGCTAGGTGATATTAGAGATTCTATAGATGAGCTTGATTATTATCGCGAAACAATTTTCCAGAAAAGTAACTAATGGCTATCGATCGATCAAAGCGAGAATCTTTTTTCCCGGCTATTGAGAAAAAATATGGTGAACCGATGAGCTATTGGTTTAATCAGATGAAGAAAGTGGCAGGAAAAAAATACCCAGAACAGATTTCCTTCTTAAAAGAAAATTTCGGTTTTAGCCAATCTCATGCAAACGCACTAGTTATGTTTAGCCGAGGATCAAAATCGTCTAAGCGATTTGAAAATCCAAAAGATTTTTTTGACTCTTTGGAGCCCGCAAAGCGGAAAAAAGCTAGGGAAATATTTAGAGTCATAAATGCAAAGTATCCAAAATTGGAACTCGTTATCGCCTGGAATCAACCTATGTTAAAGCATAAAGGAAAGTATGTTTTTGGACTTTCGGTGGCAAAAAATCATTTACTGATTGCCCCTTTTCAACCCAAAGTTATTAAATCTTTAAG
>CAYRXG010000084.1:0-4001 GCA_964428285.1 uncultured Clavibacter sp. | reverse complement strand
AAGGTGCAGAAACTGCGATCTGGCTTGCGACTAGAGAATTTAATTCCGGAGATACAACTGGAGTGCTCTGGGAAGATCGTGAAATTATTCCTTGGTAATTAATTTCCAGTTGTCCTGAATTTTTCCCATCGCTCGCGACCTAACTTCAACAATTCGTCATTGGACAAATTGCTCACATCTGCCTTTATTGACTCGATCAAATTATTTGCAGTAGAAGGGCTTTCCTTTTCTAAATGGCTCATCAGCACTTCTGCAGCATTTGCTTTACCACTTCCCGAACTAATCAAAATAAATTTTTCAGAATGTTGTACTTGCTCAGCTAACTCTTTCAGGAAATTCGAATTCATAGAGGAGCGATCTCGGCCACTCTCATTTCTATCATGCTCCTTCTTGTAGTCTGGATTATTTCCTGAAGCTTCTAGTTTATTCGGAGCGGTCGAAGGCTCAAACGTGTCATTCCAGATGAGAGCTCGGTCGAGACTAACTACGCATAAAGAGATTTTGGATTTCATATTCTTCCTCCGCTCGCAATCATAGATTGCAACATAGATTGCAATACGAATGATAGTGAAATGCTCTCTGGATAGATATATGCCGGAGTACCATCGGGCTATGGAACTTTTCGACATTCTTTATCCGCTAGGCGTCTTCTTCTTTGCATGGATTTGGGCTTGGTCCTTTACACATTTCATTGATTAGTTTCCCGTGAAGGCAAAAGTAAAGAACGGTTTCCAACCCAAAACTTGTATTAACTGCAACAGACCATTTGAGTGGCGCAAGAAATGGGCGCGCGATTGGGAAAATGTTAAGTATTGTTCCGAAAGATGTCGCAAGGGAAGCAAATAGCGATACAGTTGCGGGGTTGATACCACCGCGGTGTTGATTCTCAAAAATCAAAGGCTCACTTATATGTGTGGTAGCAACATAATTGGATCATTTAGTGTTTAAGAATAATATGGCAAAAATCTCCGCAATGTTAAATGACACTAGCACCAGACCAAACCTTGGAGAACGAATTTGCCAAATTGGAATAAAGCTCCTGGGAGCGGACGGTGTTTCTCTCGCCCTCACATTTGGAAATGTTCTCAACTCAGAAATCAATAGCGATAGAGAATATGCTTTTTTAGATGAGCAACAGTTCACGTATGCCGAAGGTCCAACATACGACGCAAGAAAATCTGCAGAACCGGTTTCCGCAAAGAACTTTGAATCAAATGCGGAAAAGACTCGGTGGCCAATTTTCTCTCCGATTGCCTTAGATCGTGGAGTTCACTCAATGGTTGCCTTTCCGCTACGAGTAGGAAATACGAATCTCGGAGTCTTAAGTGCTTATCGCAAAAATACTAATCAATTATTGAGTAACGAATTTATTGATGGTCTTACGCTAAGTTCCCTTGCGGGTAGCTTTTTGATTCAAGAGATGACAAATAACGATTCGAAAAACTCAGATTCGATAATTGATGCAATTAACCAAGATCAATCAATCATTCATTTAGCTTCGGGTGTCATAGCCGAAAAATTCAACCTTAGTATCGTTGAAGCGCTAGTTCGATTACGAGCTTATGCCTACCGGAAAGATTTGCCACTTTTGACCGTGGCTACAGAAATTGCAGAGGGTAATATGAAGTTCACAGATTGGGAGAAATAGAAATGACAATAGATAGCAAGATTATCCCTACATTGGCCGAATCTGGAAGCTTGGCGAGAACTTTCGTTGACGTAGCTCAATCTTTGTCACAAGGACAAGATAGTTATGAAGTTTTATCAATGCTTTCCGAACGTTGCGTGGAATTACTTCCGGTTAAAGCAAGTGGAATTTTGATTAAAGACCAAGCAGGAATACTTCAAGTTATTGCAGCATCAAATCCTTCAGCCCATCTTCTAGACCTCTTTCAAATTCAAAATGAAGAGGGGCCATGTTTTGAATGTTGTGGCAATGGCAAGCCAGTTTCAGATACCGAATTAGCCTCTAACGGACCTTGGCCGAGATTTGCAAACTTGGCACGGAACAAAGGTTTTCATGCGGCTTATGCGCTGCCATTGCAATCCAAAGGAAAAGTCCTAGGCGCCCTTAATCTCTTTGCGGAAAAAAACTTAACTGATGAGAGGGTTTTAGTCGCCCAAACTTTGGCAGATGCAGCAACGCTCTCGTTACTTCAATTAGATCCGGTAGCCGATATTGAAATTCTTGCACGAAAAGTTTTCTCAACGATTGAAGAACGTAACATCGTGGAACAGGCTAAAGGCATGATTTCCCAGCGTTTTTCAGTCTCTGCTGATTTTGCTCTAGTGAGAATTCGCAGCGTGAGCGATAAATGTAACTGTCCAATTATCGAAGTTGCTCGTGCCATTGTTGAGCGGGACGTTTCGCACCCAAGCCACTCTTTACTTCAAGCGAAAGAAACTTAGTCAATCTTGGTGCGTCTATTCGATAAATCCAGTAACGCACCAATACCGAGCGCGGTCACGCTTGAACCTCATGATGCGCGTCAAAAGGTAAGGGAGTATCTCAAATCGGCAATAGAGAATAAAGATGATTTTAAGTTGCATGAGATAAAGTCTTCTGATCCTCTTTACAAAGATCAAGTTTATCCATTCGTAATTGCACTAGTTCCTGGTCACAATGAAGAGAAAAGAATTCATGCAACTTTACATTCTCTAATCACTCAAAGTAGACCGCCGGATGAAATCATCGTAATTGCAGACAATTGCACCGATGCAACTAAGACAATTGCCCTCTCCATGGGAGCAAATGTCGTGCAAACTCATGGAAATACCGACATGAAGGCCGGTGCACTAAATCAAGTACTCGACACGCTACTTCCATTGCTGGATGAAACGGATTCAATTCTTGTGATGGATGCCGATACCGTACTCTCGCCAAACTTCATTAGGGCTGCCATGCATACGCTTTTTGCTCCTCTTAAGAAAGGTCAAAAACCAGTTGCTGGTGTTGGAGGAATTTTCCTGGGGCTACATGAAAAATGGTCATTGGCTTCTCAACTTCAAGTTAATGAATACGTGCGATACCAAAGGCGACTTAGTAGACGACGCGGCCGGGCGTTAGTTCTGACCGGAACTGGAACGATGTTTAACATTCGAACTTTACGCGAAGTTGTACTAGCTCGTAAAAATGGAAAGTTTCCAAACCTAGGCAATGGCTTATCTGTCTATGACACTGCGGCCCTAACTGAAGATAACGAACTTACTTTGTGCGCCAAACGTTTGAATTACCGAGTGCTTTCGCCAAAAGAGTGCACGGTTGAAACTGCGATGATGCCAACATTCAAGAGCCTATACAAGCAAAGAAGGAGATGGCAGCGGGGCGCTCTAGAAAATATCTACGCGCACGGTATTGATAGACATACGGCGCCATACTTGTTGCGGCAAATGTTGACGTATTCAGGTGTCATATTTGTAGCTTTATATTTAATGTCCCTAGGAAGAGCGATTTGGATTGGCGAAGAATTGCCTTGGACAGCGCCACTCTGGTTAGGCGTTTTTGTTCTATATATTTTTGAACAAACGTTTTCTGTTCGTAAAGGAGGATGGCGTTGTATCGCTCTTACCTTATGTATCATCCCCGAAATCTTCTACAATCTCTTTTTGAATCTAGTTTACGTTGTATCCCTTGAAGCGCTAATTTTTGGATGGTCAGAAGTTTGGGGAAGAATGCGTGACCCAAACAAGTCCGCAGTTACCGAATCCATAAAATCAAGCAATCGCGGAAAACGCGATATTAGACTTACTCCTCAGGGCAGGATTATTGAATTTGCAATAGAAATAATTAAAAATGCAATTGGCATTGTTATTTTAAGTATGCCGTTCTGGAATCCACAATTAGCCTGGAACTTGATTGCGATTTATGTGTTGATCGGAGCCGCTGCGACTATTGTTCGTTTGATTCCAGTAAATACTTTATGAGTAATCGAAAAGTTGCGGAAAATAACGTGGGTTGTGTAGGGATCGAACCTACGACCCGGTGATTAAGAGTCACCTGC
>CAYRXG010000083.1:0-4037 GCA_964428285.1 uncultured Clavibacter sp. | reverse complement strand
TCCACGTTGGCCACTATTTGCTGCTCAAAAACTTGGCAGTGAAGTGAATTGGCCTGTTCAGTTACTTCGCGGAAAGAACTGAATTCTTTTCGCTTAAGATTTCTCGAACGCGAGGAACAACTTTTGTTGCGTAAAGTTCAATCGATTTCATTAGTTTGCTATGCGGCATAGGTCCATTCGCGTACTTGAAGTCAAAGCGATCTGCTCCGACTGAATCAATCGCATATGCAATTTTCCGAGCAACTGTCTCAGGGCTACCTACATAAAGAGATCCATGTTGAACTTCATTTAAATAATGTTCTTTTGTTGTTGGTCCCCAACCTCTCTCACGTCCAATTCGACCAAACATTGAATAGTAATGAGGCCATTGTTCTTCAATTGCTTGTTCATCAGTATCACTGATGTGACCTGGCGAGTGAATCGAAATAGATAATCGCTCTTTGCCAAATTCAGAGAGCGCTCTGACGTATAGATCTGAAAACGGTCTAAACCTTGCTGGGTCGCCGCCAATTATTGCTAGCGCTAAATGTGCACCGACTCTGGCCGCTCTTACGACAGATTCAGGAGTACCTCCAACTCCGACTCTTAGCGGAATTGCACCTCGTTCAGTCTTTGGATAAATCTCTTGATTGCTTAAAGGTTTGCGAAAACTGCCAGACCAAGTGACAGGTCGCTCTTTAAGAGCTTCGGCTAGAAGTTGTAATTTTTCTTCAAACAACACTCCGTAATCAGATAATTCATAACCAAAGAGTGGAAATGATTCAATAAACGATCCCCGGCCTGCGGTAATTTCAGCTCGACCATTTGAAAGCGCATCAATAGTTGCGAATCTTTGATAGACACGAATTGGATCGTCACTGGACAAAACAGTTACGCCAGTACCTAGACCAATCTCCTTTGTGACAGTAGCCAAACCTGCCAGGACGGAATCCGGAGCCGATACTGCAAAATCATCTCGGTGGTGCTCTCCGACATTGAAATTATTTAAACCCAATGAATCAGCTAAAACGCCTTGTTCAATCACATTTCTAATTGTCTGACCAGCGCTAATCAGGTTTCCGGCATCATCATTTTGCATATCGCCGAAAGTATCTAGTCCAAATTTGAGAGCTGAAGTCATACCCCTACCTTAAACCGGTTTAGTTGAATCTTCAACTAATAGCTTTATGAGGCTACGTCACGGTTGCGAAACGTGAGCCCTGTTCCAACAGCCGCGACAATCAAAAATGCACTTACCCTAATTAATGCATCTGAATATGAAAGCGCATCTGTTACCCCCACAGGAGATCCACCTGATGCAACGATATTTAGCAGTGTTCCAGGCATCCAATCAGCAGATGGTGTCCAAGCAATCGAGACAATTGACTCGACAACAAGTAACCACCCAACGCCAATCGAAATAGAACTAATTGGCGATCTAAGAATAAGTCCAAGAATCATTCCGACAGTTCCGTAACCAATGGTAGAAATTAAGACATTGCCAAAAGTTTCAAAAAGATTAGTTATAGCCTCACCTGTACGCCAAGCTTCCGTAGCAACTTTTGCCGTACCTGAAAGTGCAAAAGCAAGGGCAACGCTGGTTATCGCACTAATGACCACAGTGATTAAAGAAAATACCGACATTGAAATGTATTTTCCGATTAAGAGTCTAATTCGTCGTGGCTCTCTCACTAACAGATTACGCAAGGTCCCGTAGGTATATTCCTGTGCCGTTTGTGCGGCAAAGACACATAACGCGACCAAGCCAAGCAAGCCTGCCGAATTACTAAATCCAAGTGACATACCTGTGGGAAGAGCAAGTACCTCCCTTGTAATTTGAACGCCGCGTTCAGCATTACCGGTATCAGAATCAATTAATAGAAAAAGTAGCGAAACAATAAGTGCGGTCACCGCAATTACTGCACCCATGCTGCCCAGAAAGAGTGTTGGCCGGCGTAATTTTCGCCATTCGGCTAGGAATATTCTCATTTAACTTCCTCGGTCATTTCAAAGAACGTCTCTTCAAGTGTTGGACGAACTGGAGTAATTCGACTGAGCAGAATGCCGTTATCAAACGCAAGCCTGTTTAGTTCCGCGCCCCACTTTTCTTCCGCATCAATATGTAATTCATCATTTTCTAAGGTAACTGGATGGCCCAGATTTACAACCAAAGTTCTTAGTCGCTCTATATCTGCATGGTTTGCACATTTGGCAACAATTGTCGGGCGCGACCTGTGCAGTAATTCTGAAGTCTTGCCAAAGAAAATAACTTCACCTTTACGAAGCATTACAAGGTATTCGGCAATCATCTCGATCTCTGAAAGCAAGTGAGATGAAACGAATACCGTTACGCCACGTTTAGCTAAATTAGATAGTAAATCTCTAATTTCTTGAATTCCTGCAGGGTCTAGGCCATTGGTTGGTTCATCAAGTATCAACAGCTTTGGATCTGGCAGCAGTGCAGCAGCTATTCCTAGTCGTTGCTTCATTCCTAATGAGTAATTCTTATATTTATCATCGCCACGACCCGTCAAACCAACCAGTTCAATAAGTTCCGGGACTCGAGAATGCGAGTATCCCCCAAGTGTTGCAAGAACTCTGAGGTTTTCTGCACCTGTCAAAGCGGGGTAAAAAGCCGGACCTTCAATCATTGCTCCGACTTTTGAGAGATAGCGTTCTGGATGAGAAATTGATTGGTCCAGAATCTCTCCACTTCCAGAAGTTGGATCAATCAAACTAAGTAACATTCGAATTGTTGTAGTTTTTCCAGATCCGTTTGGTCCAACAAATCCACAAATAGTTCCGAGAGGTACTTCAAATGTTGCATTCTTTACTGCTACTAAATCACCGTATGACTTTGAAAGACCTTTTACAGCGATTGCGCTCACTCGGACATACTGCCATTTCTTGGAACGATGCCCAAATACTTAAGCACAGCTAAGACTCTTCTATGACTATTTTCTTCCACAGGAAGCCCCAACTTGCTTAGGATATTCGATATATGTTTTTCTACCGAACCTTCGGTCAAGTAAAGTACTTTCGCAATACCGGCATTTGATTTTCCTTGCGCCATCAAAGCAAGAATTTCTTTCTCCCTTTGAGATAAATCGGAAAGCTGTCCTTGCAACGATTCTCTATCTATAGCGTCTCTGACTTCGCGCTCGCTGACCTTTTTTTGTTTTTCGCCAAACCTCTTTGAAAGTTCAAGCTGAATTCTAGGTAGATAACTTCCAGAGAGTAAACCTTCGGTCATTTGCGCCATAGCCCTAGCATTCCTCGGTATTACCCAAAGACTTATTGCAATAGCTCCAACTCCAATAATTAAGTACCAATAAGAGGGAAACGACCAACTTATTGCATTTGAAGTTAAGTCATCCCCTAATTCAAGTCTAAAAATCTGTAAATTTGAATCATATGAAATATTTCCTTTGAAATAATCTCCATTGTCAATAAATTCAAAACTCCTACTAAAAGCAGAAAGAGTTACTATTCCAAAAGTCATTATTAATAATAAAATTCCGGAAACTCCAAAAACAACAAGTACAAAGGAAAAGATTGACCAACCAAACGCAATAAATATGTAAGAGACAGTCATCCAAGCTCTTATTGAAATTATTCTTTCTTTAGCGCCTTCCCAAGAGAAAAATGGATTCTCGTACCAATCTTCTACAGTCTTGAAATCTGTCCCTAAAATCTTATTCGATCGAAATATTTCAAATTTGGCAATTTTCTCCATTAAAGTCAACATAAACAAAAATACTATGATTGATATAGGTAAAAATGTTGTGGAGTTGAATCCAATCAGTACTGCCGCAAAAAGAATTAACGTTATTGGCAGGGAAATAAAGAGGAATATGACTTCCCTTAATCGTTTTACAAGAAATTTCATACATGAATTCTCGTCTCACCTATGACTTTTAGCGAGGGTTCTAGCAGGTGTTTCTAATGGACGATTGGCAAATTCGTCCGGGACGCTCGCCAGAGGGCAAAAGAAGCTATTCCAGCTGGCAGGGCATTCCATCTTTCTAACGGACTTCTAGAAATCAAGTTAACAAAGG
>CAYRXG010000082.1:0-4037 GCA_964428285.1 uncultured Clavibacter sp. | reverse complement strand
CCGGTAAATGCAATATTTACATAAGTTGTACCGAGCGCTGTTAATCCATCTGATAGGAAGGTTGGGTTAAATGCGATATCGATAGCTTCGCCTTGATAATTAATTTCAAGTTCTTCGGTAGCTTGTGCTTCTTCGCCAGCACCAGCTTCTAGTTGCAAGGTGTTGTTGTTAAATTTAAGACGTAGTGGCACAGTTTTATCAGTAACTAGCGCAACGCGGCGTACTGAATCAAGAAGTTTGGCAACTTCAATAATTGCAGTTGCAGTGCTTTCGGCAGGAAGTAAATGTCGGTATGGTGGAAAAGAGCCATCTAGTTGGCGAGAGGTCATAGTTTTTGCATCGCTTGCAAAACCAACTAAACGTTCATTGCTTGTGGTTGGCGCGATCGCAACTGAAACGTTTTTTGTGTTTCCTATTGTTTTTGCTGCATCTGCCAAGGTTCTGGCTCGTAATAGCGCTGAAGTTGCAATATCTGGATCGTTTGGTGTCCAGTTAACTTCACGAACCGCAAGACGATAACGATCTGTCGCCGCAAGAGTTATGGTTTCGCGGCTAATATCAACATGAATTCCAGTAAGAGTTGGAAGTGAATCATCGCGACCGGCTGCTACCGCAACTTGGTTTACAGCTGTTGAAAATAAATCGCTGGCGATAGAACCGGATTGTTCTGGCATGTTGGGCAAGTTTGGATATTCATTTAATGGCAATGTGGGCAGAGTAAATTTTGCAGAGCCCGCTGTTACTAATACACGGTTTCCATCAAGGGTAAAAGAGACGGTTTTGTTTGGAAGAGCTTTAGAAATTTCAGATAGAAGTCGGCCTGGAACAAGAACTCTGCCGGTTTCTTTTATTTCAGCATCAAAGGATGATTTGGCTGAAGTCTCTAAATCTGAAGCAGAGAGCGTTACATCTTTTTGAACATCGATAACAATTCCAAGAAGAGCTGTCATGATCGGACGAGTTGAGAGTGATCTGGATACCCAATTAACTGAATCAGTCAGGGTTGCGCTATCGACATTAAATTTCATATTTATGAGCCTATCGTCTCTCGTTTAATCAGATGTGGGCGGGGTGCGCTCACAAACCTTTCTTTATCTATAGAACTAGTCGTAATAAGCAGAGTGAAAAACTGTGTGTAACTATTAAAAAGCCAGTTCAACGCCGGTTTTTTATTCACTTTCCCACCCTCTCTACTCTGGATATCTTGCGGATAACTTCTGGATAAGAAGCGCTCCTTTTTAAAACCTTAAAAACCCCTGTAGCTCATCCACTGGTTATCCACAGATATCCACAGGTTATCCCCAACCTTAACCCCTCTCTTTAGCCTTTACCTTGGACCTTAATTCTGTTGGTTAACTCAGTTACTTGATTGAAGATTGAGCGGCGCTCAGCCATCAACTGGCGGACTTTTCGATCAGCATGCATAACTGTGGTGTGGTCACGGCCCCCAAATGTCTGGCCGATCTTTGGAAGGGATAAATCAGTTAATTCTCGGCAGAGATACATTGCAATCTGGCGGGCATTAACCAAAACTCTAGAACGCGATGTTCCACAAAGATCATCGATAGTTAAACTGAAATAAGAAGCAGTCTGGGCCATGATGGTATTTGCAGTAATTTCTGGTGCGCTCTCATCTGGAATCAAATCTTTCAAAACAATTTCCGCAAGCCCCATATCTACCGGTTGGCGATTTAACGATGCGAATGCAGTAACGCGAATCAATGCACCTTCGAGTTCGCGGATATTTGTGGAGATTTTGCTTGCGATAAATTCCAGAACATCATCTGGCGCATTTAACTTATCTTGAACAGCTTTCTTGCGAAGAATTGCAATACGAGTTTCCAATTCTGGTGGTTGAATATCTGTAATTAATCCCCACTCGAACCGGCTACGGAGTCGATCTTCCAAAGTTGTTAATTGTTTTGGTGGGCGATCGCTCGAGATCACTATTTGTTTATTAGCGTTATACAAGGTGTTAAAAGTATGGAAGAACTCTTCCTGGGTTCGCTCTTTATTTTCCAAGAATTGAATATCATCAACTAACAAAATATCTAAATCGCGATATCTACGTTGAAAAACCGATGATTTATCGTCACGAATCGAGTTAATAAAATCATTTGTAAACTCTTCAGAAGAAACATAACGAACTCGAAGCCCGCTATAAAGTTCTTTCGCATAAGCACCAATCGCGTGTAACAAGTGGGTTTTACCAAGACCAGATTCTCCGTAAATAAATAACGGGTTGTAAGCCTTCGCGGGAGCTTCAGCTACTGCAACAGCAGCAGCGTGAGCGAAACGATTTGATGCACCAATAACGAAAGTTTCAAAAATGTAGCGCGGGTTTAACTGTGTTGACTCTTGTGGTTTTGCGCCGGTCTCTTGGCGGCCAGTTCCGGCTCGCGGTGTTTCAACTTCTGTCTCAACACTTTCTTCAACTGGAACATCTAAAGACTCATCGATAGTGACGGCGATATTGATCCGCTCACCAAGTTTGGCCGAGAGGGCATCATTAAGAGCATTTTTAAGTCGGCTCTCTAAAACATCTTTAGCAAAACCATTAGGGGCGGCAAGTAGCAGGTTGGAGCCAGCCTCACTTTTAAGAAGGCCGAGGGGTTTAGTCAGGGTTAAGAAGGCTCGATTTTGGGGAGAATCCTGGGAGATTGAGTCGATGACCCCACTCCAGAGCCCCTCGAGTTGATCGGTTTCCGCGGTAGCCACCAAATCCCCCTAAATCCACAAAGTTATCCACAGGCTGTGGTCTAAAGTAAGGCTTTAGCCTCACAAAACCCTCTTTTAGGGCCGACCCTGTGGATAGAGGCGGAAAGTAAGACCTAATCCCAATAAAAGCAAGTGGTTATCCACAATTTTCCAAATTATGACCACCCCCGCTACCTTTACCCCCTGCTCTCGCCCAGAAGGCGGGACTATTGCGAAGGAGAAAATCCCATGAAGCGGACTTTCCAGCCGAACAACCGTCGGCGTGCGAAGAAGCATGGTTTCCGTGCTCGAATGGCAACCCGCGCAGGTCGTGCAGTTCTCTCTGCTCGTCGTGCAAAAGGTCGCGCTCGTCTCTCAGCTTAAATCTTTTAAGTTAGATTTAAAGATCTTAGGAACGACGTGCTTGCTCAAGTAAATCGACTTACCTCACCAGAAGATTTTCAACGCGTCACAAAATCAACAATTAGATCAACTACCAAATCTTTAACAGGGTATCTCCTTGCCGATGAAGCACTTCAATCTCCAAAGATTGGTTTTATCGTTCCTAAAACTATTGGTGGATCGGTAAGGCGCCACCGAGTAACTCGCCAACTGCGACATGCTTCAAAGAGCGCAATGCATTTTTTACCAAAGAGTTCATTAGTTGTAGTTCGCGCTACAAAAAAAGAACAAGAACCATCGGTTGAGATCCCAGAACTTTTCTCAGCGCTTAGTAAGCGGGCGAGCAGATGAAGTTTTTAACTTATCCATTTTTACTATTAATCCGGGGTTGGCAGAAATTTATTGCCCCAGGTTTGGCTCCACGTTGTAAGTATTACCCATCATGTTCCCACTACACATTTGATGCCATCAAGAGCTACAACTTGCTCGGATTAGTTTTGGGAGCTTGGCGAGTTATCCGTTGTAATCCATTTAGTTATGGCGGTGTTGATTATGTTCCAGAGAGCATCAATTTAGGCCCAATAAAAGTAAAGGCAGGAGTGCGTTAAATGAACTTCATTCTCGATCCTTTGTATTGGCTGGTATCAGGAGTTATGGTGATTATTCACCGGGCGCTCTCACCAATCTTTGGTGAAACCAGCGGCGTGACATGGAGTCTTTCCATTGTTGGCCTAGTTGTAATGATTCGAACACTTTTAATTCCACTCTTCGTGCGACAAATCAAATCACAACGCGCATTGACTGCCCTATCGCCAGAGATGAAGAAGATTCAACAGAAATACAAAGATGATCGACAGAAACAATCTGAAGAGTTGATGAAGCTCTACAAGGAACATAAGACAAATCCGATGGCTTCATGCTTTCCAATCTTGGCGCAG
>CAYRXG010000081.1:0-4112 GCA_964428285.1 uncultured Clavibacter sp. | reverse complement strand
ACCACACCTACCGCCCTCGAGGAGGAAATTAAGTGAATATCAAACGTTTCCGCGGCCTGGTCGCAGCACTTTTTGCGGCAGCCACCGTGGTTGCACCTGGAGCTTCTGTAGCTTCAGCCAACACAGAACTAACGTTCTGGAGTTGGCGCACCGAAGATAAGGCCTTCTATGAATCCCAGATCAAGCTTTTCGAAGCTAAAAACCCTGGAATTTCTGTGAAGTTCACTCCTTATCTAAATACTGAATACAACGCGATTGTTTCAACTGCGCTAACCGCAGGTAAGGGTCCTGACATTATTCAGATGCGTCCTTACGGTGGAATGGCAAATCTTTCTGATTCAGGTTATTTCATGCCATTGACTGGTTCAGATGTTCCAGCTTTGAGAAAGCTGCCAGCAGGGATTCTTGCTGGTGCTCAAGGCTACAAAGATAAGAAGCAGTACGGATTGCCTTATGCAGTTTCTGCACTTGGCATTATGTACAACCCAGATATTTTGGAAAAAGCAGGCGTAACTGCTTTGCCACAAACCTGGGCACAGATGCTCAAGACTTTTGACAAAGTTAAGAAAGCAGGATTCTTACCGATTGGTAACGCCGGCGGCAATGGACCTGCTCTTGAGCAGTTACATGCAACTGTTGGTCCAACCTTCTATGGTGGAACCTCGTTCTTCAATGATGTTGTTGCTGGAAAGAAGACATTTACCGATAAAGGTTATGTAGCAAGCCTCAAGGCTGTCGCTGATCTTGCAAAGTGGATGCCGGCAAACTATCAGGGCATCGACTACAACACAGCTCGCGCGCTTTTCGCAAATGAAAAGGCTGCGTTCTATATTGGCGGAAACTATGAAATGGGTTATTTCCGTTCCTTGAATCCATCAATCACAATTGGTTGGTTCCCAGCACCAAAGGCCAACTCAGGTGCCAAGCGTTATGTTGGAACATGGGCTGATGGCGCATATGCAATCAATGCCAAGACAGCAAACAAAGCTGCAGCACTGAAATTCCTTAACTTCCTAGGCACTAAGGACTTCGGTCAAGCTTTGGTTGATGAAATTGCATTTATCCCAACCGCTCCATATGTAAAAATCAATGATCCAGCTGTAAAGGAAATCAACCGTTGGCGCACCACTTTAGGAACACCGTTCCTAAATGTTGTGGGCTTCCGTTATGAGAGCCCAACCAGCTCATCAATCTTGCAGCCTGGCTTCCAGAAACTAATTGTCGGTAGTACAACTCCTGAGCAATTGGCGAAGGATGTACAGACCGCAGTGGCCTCTTGGTACGGACCTCAAAAGGGTAAGTCCTAAGAGTTCGAGGTAGATCTGGGCGCAGTTAATAGCTGCGCCCAGAGTCTCGTTTAGGGAGAAAAATGTCATCTGCTTTGCGAAGAGAACAAAATCGCACAACTACTGCGCTTTTGATTCCAGCGTTAGCTGTAATAATCATCTTCACTTCAATTCCAGCGCTGACGACATTGAGTTACGCATTTTTTGCTTGGGAAGGCTTTCAGCGAGGCGGGTTTGCGGGCTTCGAAAACTTCCAGAAATTATTTGCCTATCCATACTCAGATCAACTATGGGCAGCTTTAAAGCACAACACAATAGCTTTCGTAGTAATTATGACATTTCAAACCTCCTTAGGTTTGCTGCTTGCATATGCAATGTTTAGAGTGAAACGAGCATTGCGTTTTTACCGAGTTGTAGTTTTTCTTCCAGTTATTTTCTCTCTGGTGGTAGTCGGATATCTTTGGCAATCTCTACTTGATCCTTTTTATGGACCGGTAAATCAGATTCTGAATGGAATTGGTTTAACGGAATTTGCAAAACCTTGGCTTGGTGACACAGCTACGGCGCTACCAACCCTGATGTTCATCAATCTATGGCGCTGGGTAGGTTTTCCTGCGATTGTATTTCTAGCTGGATTGAACGCGATTAACACTGAGTTTATTGAAGCCGCCCGAATTGATGGAGCATCAGAGGGCCAGATTTTCCGCAAAATCATTTTTCCATTGTTAGCACCTTCGCTAACCATCATCACAGTTCTAACCTTTATTGGAGCCTACGAATGGTTTGATCTTCCCTTCGTGCTCGGCGGTTCCAACGGCAGCCCAGCTGGTTCGACCGACACCCTAGCTTTGATGTTCTATCGACTTTCCTTTGGATCAATCGATTCTGGTGCAAATGATGTTGGGGTTGGTTCTGCACTTGGAGTATTGATTTTTACCTTAGTGGGATTAGGCGCAGCTTTTGGTTCTAAATTGCTTCGTAAACGCGAGGTGGAACAATAATGAACTTATTACGCTCCAAAATATTCTTCCAAAGCGTTTTGATTATTAACTCACTCCTAGTGCTACTTCCCGTTTTCTTCTTGTTCAACTCCTCATTGCGGGAATCAAATGAGTTTGCTCGAACTCCATTTGCCTTAGCCCGAGATCCCTATTGGGAAAACTATTCAAAGGTATGGACTGAAGGCTCATTTGGTTCGTATTTCTTTAATTCATTAATCATCACCGGTGGCTCACTAGTACTAATTTTGATTCTGGCTTTAGGGGCCGGATTTGTTTTGGGAAGATATCAATTCAAAGGAAACAATTTAATCTTCGGCTTCATTCTTACTGGAATGTTAGTTCCAGCAAAATTAGCAATCTTGCCACTCTTCATCCAACTCAAATGGATGGGATTACTTGATTCAAGACTGGGATTAATTCTTGTCTACACATCTGCAGCATTGCCGGCAGCGATATTTATCATGAGTGGATTTTTTAGATCGCTACCAACAGATCTTGATAACGCGGCACGCATTGATGGTGCAAGTGAGTTTGTCTTGCTGCGTCGAGTTCTCGTTCCTTTAGTTCGACCCGGCATGGCAATTGTGGCAATTTATTCCGCAATTCCGATTTGGAATGACTTCTTCCTGCCGCTGGTCTTCTTGCAAAGCCCCGAGAAAAAGACCTTAATGCAGGGTTTAACAGTGTTTTTCGGACAATATGCATCGCAATGGGGTGTGCTGTTTGCTGGACTTTGCTTAGCCGCTCTTCCTTTAATTGTGCTCTATTTGGTTTTGTCGGAGCAGTTCATTAAGGGTCTAACTGCTGGCGCCGTGAAAGGCTAATCCGGTGAAGACTCGAGCCATGCTCAGCTTAGGCATTGACGGCGGAGCATCTTCGGCAAAATGGTGCTTGGTTGATCAGGATCTAAAAGTTGTTAAGCAGGGAGCACTTCCTCCGATTGATGGACACCTGTATCGCTCAGAATCTTTGGCGAAATTCAAAGATTTTTTATCCTCCCTTAAAGTTGAGCTTGAATCCTTGAGCCCAGATGCTGTTGTAATTGGAACAACGGGTTTTGGCGCGCCAGAGCAAATTAGTTCGGAGATCTCTGCAATTTTTCCAACCGCTCAGATTCAAATGAGCTCCGATATTGCTTTGGCATACCGTTCGGAATTTGATCTTGGCGAAGGAATATATCTTTATGCGGGTACTGGCTCAGTAGCGATCCATATAGCCGCGGATAATAAAGAATTTTCAGTAGGTGGCTGGGGATATTTACTTGGTGATGAGGGGGCCGGTTTTTGGATTGGTCGAGAGGCGGTAAGGCACCTGCTTTTCCAAATGGAATCTAAAGAGAAACTAGATTTGTTATCGATGCGAATTGCAGAACAACTGGGAGAGGCAAGTTGGGCGGCTATTCGAAGTTACGTTTATGGACAAGATAGATCAGCCATCGCAGCTTTGGCGCCTATAGTTGCAAGTTGTGCATCGGAAGGTGAAACGACAGCTTTGTCAATATTTGATGCTGCTGCATCGCACTTAGCCGAGTTAGTTGTTCGACTAAAGAAATTACTAAACAACTATCAACTTCCAGTCACTTTTGGTGGAGGAATTTCTGAGACGTTATTGAGTGATTTAATGGAACAAAAGCTTGGAATCACCGTGCAAATTAGCCATAAAAATCATGCTCTTACCGCAGCAAAATTAGGTTTGAGTATTTAATTAAAAAGTCATGACCATCCTTGACCAATTGCACTTATAAGAGAAAGATTGAGTCATCCCTCGTTCGAAAGGAAAGCAAGTGAAACTACGTAAAGTATGGACCGGCCTTGCGATTACCGCC
>CAYRXG010000080.1:0-4260 GCA_964428285.1 uncultured Clavibacter sp. | reverse complement strand
TATCGCCATCTTTCCACTCGTTAGTCTGACGGTCCATGTAACGCGGTGTTGATGCCACCGTGAACTTTGCGACTGCAGCACCTGATGGTGTGAATCGAAGTTCTGGATCGTTAGTTAGATTTCCAACTAATGTAATTGGTGTATCGCCTGCTGCCATTTCTCTATCTCTCTACTTTAAGTGTCTTATCTTCATTTATTCTGGACGGACAACTTTTGTGCGAAGCACAGCTTCGTTCAGGTTTAGTTGGCGGTCCAATTCTTTAATTGCGGCTGGCTCACAGTGCATATCAACGACGGCATAAATTCCTTCGCTCTTCTTCGCGATTTCAAATGCCATTCGACGACGGCCCCAGATATCGAGTTTGTCTACTCGACCACCTGATTCCTTGATGATCTTGAGATAAGTCTCAAGACTTGGTGCGACTGTTCGCTCTTCTAGATCTGGATCTAGGATCACCATTAATTCATAGCGACGCATACTTAAAAACTCCTATGGACTAATCGGTCGCGGCATTTCCGCGACAGGAGATTCACCGAAGTTCTTAACGAACCGGGTGAAGGTGGGTAAGACTATCTCCGCTCTCTGACAGAGTGAAATTTGAGCGTGAATAGCTGTGGATTAGCGCCCGGGCAAACCAAGCCAATGTGGCAACTCGTATCAGGATCGCTATCGCATAGAAACCTTCAGATAGTCCATATTTAGCGCCACTTGCAAGTGCCAGGTACTGCCAGATCGCAAAATGATAAAACGCTTCACCGCCCTGCCAGATCCAAAAAGCGCTTCGTTCTTTCTTTTGAGTCATAGCAATAATTGCAATCGGAGTTAACCAGAGAACATATTGTGGCGAATAAACCTTGCTTACAGTCACAAAGAGCGCAACAAATAGAAATGTAATTATTATGAATTGCTCAAAGTTGCGAAGCGATCTTGCAAAATAAATTAGAGATAAAAGAAGAATAAATCCAATCACCAGAATCGCAGGTGTTTCAATATTTATTCCGAGTAATTCCAGCGCAAACCATACTGATCCAAGATCATTACCGCGCTCTAGATTCATTTTATAGAACCGGGACCAGCCGGGGCTGGTTAGCACAACCGGTAAATTAATTGCTGACCAAGTTATGACTAGAATTAATTTAAATCTAATTAACTCCTTTATCTTTCTATGATTTAAAAAGAATAGAACAACTGGAATTAATAAGACTATGGGAAAGAATTTGGTGGTAATTGCAACACCTAATGCAATTGCTGAATAATCGAAGCGCCGCTCTTTAAAAAGATAAATTGCCAAAATGGCACCGAGAACCGCCCACAGATCCCAATTTATGTAGAGCGAAGCGATTACTGCCGGTGCCAATAAAAATAACGGAGCAAATTCAGACCTAATTCGATAAGTTAAAAAGCTAACTGCGAGAAGAAGAAGCGCTAGTAAGAAAATATTTAGATAGAAAAAATTCTGGTAATTATCAACCGGCAAACTGGTTAGCCAAATTACTAACCCAGTAATTACCGGATATTCAATGGCGTTTTCACTCGATTGATAAGTCCATACTTTTTGATCTATATCTCGGGCGCCATATAAAGCTGTGATATCTGAGTAACACATCTTGATATATACATCTGGAGCTGCCCAATTATCGCTACTGCAATTATTGAATTTGAAAAAGGAGAGAAGAGAGCTAAAGAGAGCAATTGCCACAATTACGCGGCTGCTCTTGATCATGGAGCTACTTCAGGGAATTTCTTCAGCGCTTTAGTGCAGAAATCCTTCAAATCTTTCATCGTTCCTTCGAGGTCAGCTGTTGCACACCAACGAGCAGCATCAATCGGTGCAATGGTTGGGATTGGATCAGGGATCGGAACTCGTTCGGTGCCACCGATATTTGCAGGTGGTAAGAAATCTAATTTTGGTTGACCTTTTAACGCAGCTTTCATATATGCATTCCAGATTCGCGCCGGGAAGCTGCCGCCAGTAACTGAAGTAAGTCCACCAATTCCATTTAATGATTCCGTTGCATCATCACGGAAGAATGCAATTGATGTGGCAAGTTGTGGTGTGTAACCAGTAAACCAAGCAGAAGCATTCTGTTGTGATGTTCCGGTTTTACCAGCAGCAGGTCTACCAAATCCGCTTAGTGCACCTGTTGCAGTACCAGAACGAACAACTTCACCAAGGGCGTAATTCAAATCTGCCATTACTGCTTCATCAAATACTTGTTCGGTTTCAATTCGAGATTCATATAGAACTCCCTTATTGGAACCTAGAACTTCTTTAATCAAAATCGGCTTTGCGCGAACACCATTTGCCGCAAAGGTTGCATATGCATTAGCTACATCAAGAACTCGCGGGCTAGGTACACCAAGAACAACTGATGGCGATGGGAACATGGCAACGCTCTCTGGAATTCCGGCTCTGCGCGCTGCCTCAATAACTTTATCGACGCCAACTTTGATTCCAAGTGGTACATAGATTGTATTTATGGAACTTCCTGTAGCAGTCAGAAGCGTTTGGTTACCAAATGATTTATTTCCATAATTTGAAACTTCATATGGGCGACCAATGAAATCGTCAAAAATCTTGGGACTATCGCCATCCCAAACCGTTTGCAGCGAAATTCCTTGTTCTAGCGCTGCAATCAGCGCAAATGGCTTAAAAGTTGATCCAGCTTGGGTAATAGCTTGGGTCGCATCATTTAACTGTCGCTCTAAATAATCTTGTCCACCAAACATAGCAACAATTTCGCCAGTACCTGGACGAATTGAAATCAATCCAATATGTAAATCATCTGGAGCTTTCTTTGGAGCCTGATTGAAAACTGCAGCTTCTGCTGCAGTCTGTGCATCTTTCTCAAGTGTGGTGCGAACAATTAAGCCACCGACCATTAACTCTTCATCTGGAAAACCAAGGCCATTTAATTCTTTGCGAACCGCTTCAATTAAATGTCCTTTGTTTCCGGCAAGTTGACCTGTAGAAAGCCTTGGACGAATCGTTGGAAGTTTCTCTAGATACCTTGCTTCATCTTCTTTACTTAACCATCCTTCATCAACCATATTTGCTAGAACATATTTATATCGAGCATCTAATCGCTCTTTATTTCCTTCGCGATACTCCGGATCGTAATAACCAGGCGAGCGCAGAATGGATGCCAAAACAGCAGCTTGCGGAATAGTTAACTGATCTACGCTCTTTCCAAAATAAACCTGGGAACCAGTCTCAACGCCATAAGCGCCGCGACCAAAATAAATAGAATTTAAATAATTTTCAAAGATCTGATCTTTGCTTAATTGATTCTCGAGTTTGATAGCAATTATCAGCTCGCGCAGCTTTCGTTGAATTGTGCGATCTGCAGTTAAGAATGCAGTCTTTGCATATTGCTGAGTAATTGTGGAGCCGCCTTGTAGACCCCTGCCAAGCGCAGTATTAATTGCACCTCGCAAAATCGCGATTGGGTTAAAAGCGCCTTGTGAATAAAAGTTCTTATCTTCGGCAGCAAGTACCGCATGACGTAAATCAAGTGGAATCTTTGCTAGCGGAATAATGGTTCGGTTCTGTGCACCGATTCGACCTACTTCATCACCGTTTGCATATTGAATAATTGTGGCTTGGGAATTTACATATTCATTTGGATCTGGAATATCGGTAGTGAAATATGCGATTCCAAATGCAACCAAGCCAAACCCTGCTAGGTATGCAGCAATCTTGATAAAGAACTTAGCTCCTCGGGCGCGCAGCCAATTCATGTCTGAAGGTTACCTCTAGAGGCTAACGAGTCTTAACTTTGCGTGGTGGTTTGCGCTCTAATCCATCGCCTAAAAGATAAGAAGCAGATAAATGATTCCAACCGCAATTAAGGCAGACCTCGACTACATAGACTCGAAATTCTCCATATTCACTCTGCATCTCACTTAATTCTTCATCACTCTTAATTCTTCCTGAGTACTGGCCAAGTTGATCACCAAAAACATATTGCAATTCAGTGACTTTATCTTTGTGGCAGATCGGACAATCACGATCTGTTGTTACGCCGTGGAATTTTGCGGCTCGTCGTAGATATGGATCGGCATCGCAGGCATCAGAAGTTGTGTTTAGTCCGCGGTAAATACTTGCGACAGTCGCACGCTTTTTTAAGGCGAAATCGACATAAGCACGTTTTGACCACATGAGGAGAAGGATAAAGCTTGCCGAGTTAACTACGCTTATCTCTCGTGAGATTCACAGCGGCGGTGAAGATTCCGGCAATTCGTAAGTTGCTCTTACT
>CAYRXG010000079.1:0-4352 GCA_964428285.1 uncultured Clavibacter sp. | reverse complement strand
TTGAGCGAATCACTGATGAGCTAATAGATCTCTATCCAGAAAATAAGAAAGTCTCAGTGATTGCAACTGGCGGTTTAGCGCCACTAGTTCTTGGAATTAGCGAGACCCTTGAATATCACGAACCAGATTTAACGTTGATTGGCTTGCGCCTAGTCCACGAACGTAATGGCTAGACTGCCGTCACTATGACGGAGAACGACCTTCCCGAACAATTACGGATTCGGCGCGAGAAGCGCGATGCGCTACTTGCTCGTGGGGTTACTCCTTACCCAGTTTCAGTTCCCAGAACGGCGTCGCTAAAAGAAATCCGCGAAAGATTTAAAGATTTAGTAACCGATACTGCATCCGGAAAAATCGAGAGCGTAACGGGTCGAGTAATTTTTAAGCGCGATACTGGAAAACTCTGCTTTGCAATGTTGCGCGAAGGTGACGGAACTGAATTACAAGTAATGCTTTCGCTAGATAAAGTCGGCGAAACTCTGCTTGAAGAATGGAAAGCCGATGTTGATATCGGCGATATCGTCAGTGTTACCGGTGAAGTAATAACTTCAAAACGAGGCGAACTTTCGATCCTTACTTCTTCTTATCTTTTGGCGGCAAAGGCGTTGCGCCCGTTACCAAATGAACACAATCCACTTAACGAAGAAACTCGGGTCCGCCAACGTTATGTAGATCTAATTGTTCGACCAGAAGCTCGCGAAAATGCTAGAACTCGCCCTGCTGTAATGAAATCGCTTCGTAATACTTTGGATACAGCTGGATTTATCGAAGTTGAAACTCCGATGTTGCAGGTTATGCATGGCGGAGCTGCAGCTCGACCATTTAAAACACATTCCAATGCATACGACATGGAGCTTTTCTTACGTATTGCACCAGAATTATTTTTGAAACGTTGTGTAGTCGGCGGTATCGAAAAAGTATTTGAAATTAATCGCAACTTCCGAAACGAAGGAGCAGATTCCAGCCACTCGCCAGAATTTGCGATGCTTGAGATGTACTGGGCTTATTCAGATTGGCGCGGCATGAAGGACTTAACGCGCGAGCTAGTTCAAAATTCTGCGCAAGCTATTTTTGGTTCGCACAAAGTTAAACATCATGATGGTCGTATAAGTGACTTAAGTGGAAATTGGCACGAAGTAGATTTCTATGAAGTAATTTCCAAAGCAGTCGGCAGTGAAGTTACTCCGGAAACTAAGTTTGATGACTTAAAGAAAATTGCCCACCAAATTGGCTTGAAAGTTGATCCGAAGTGGATTGCCGGAAAGCTAACTGAAGAGATCTTCGAATTTGTCTATAAAGATAAATTAATTGAACCAACCTTTGTTATGGGCTATCCGGTAGATACATCGCCACTGGTGCGCGAACATCGCGAGCGCAAAGGTGTAGCCGAGAAGTGGGATCTCTATATTGATGGTTTTGAGTTAGCGACTGGATATTCAGAGTTAATCGATCCAGTAATCCAACGCGATCGCTTAGTTGAACAGGCAAAACTTGGCGCAAAAGGTGATTTAGAAGCGATGCAAGTTGATGAAGATTTCCTCCGTGCAATGGAGCATGGCATGCCACCGATGGGTGGAATGGGTATGGGAATCGATCGATTGTTAATGGCGCTTACCGGATTGGGAATTCGCGAAACCATTCTTTTCCCGTTAGTAAAACCAGAACTTAAAACAGAGTCATGATTCGCCCAGCTAGAACTTCGGATATTAAATCAATCCGAAAAATCATTGATCTTTACACGCTAGAACGTCGCTTGCTTACTAAAGAAACTGTTACTTTGTATGAAGATGTTCAAGAATTTTTTGTAGCTGAAGAGAATGGTGAAGTCGTAGGTTGCGGTGCGCTCCACGTACTTTGGGAAGACCTTGGTGAAGTTCGTACTGTTGCCGTTTTAGAAAATCAACGCGGTAAAAAAATCGGCCACCAAATATTGGAGGCAATAATTGCCCGCGCAAAAGAGTTGGGTTTAAAACGGCTCTTCTGTCTAACCTTTGAAACTAAGTTCTTTGCTAGCCACGGTTTTAAAGAAATTACCGGCACCCCGGTCGAACCTGAGGTCTACCAGGAACTCTTACTTTCCTATGATGAAGGTATCGCTGAGTTCTTAGATCTAGAGAGCGTTAAGCCAAATACGCTCGGCAATACCCGCATGCTTCTGCATCTCTAAGCCGAACCGAGGAATAAAACCACCCACCCCGCGGGTTCTCCCGACGTGAGTGAAAACCAGAAATCCGCGCTCGAGCAATATGGCATCGACCTGACCGCTCGCGCCCGCGATGGAAAACTTGATCCGGTAATCGGTCGCGACAATGAAGTTCGTCGCGTAATTCAAGTTCTCTCTCGCCGTACCAAAAATAATCCAGTATTAATTGGCGAGCCCGGAACTGGAAAGACTGCAATTGTTGAAGGTTTGGCGCAACGAATTGTTTCTGGCGATGTACCTCTTGGATTAAAGAATAAGAAAGTTGTCACAGTCGATATGGGCGCGCTCATTGCTGGTGCGAAATATCGCGGTGAATTTGAAGAGCGGCTAAAAGCAGTTCTCGATGAAATAGTTGAAGCCGAAGGCGAAGTCATTACCTTTATTGATGAACTACATACTGTCGTTGGTGCCGGTGGCATGGCAGGCGCTCTTGATGCTGGAAATATGTTGAAACCGCTTCTTGCGCGCGGCGAACTACACATGATTGGTGCAACAACTCTTGATGAATACCGTAAATATATTGAGAAGGATGCTGCCCTCGAGCGACGTTTCCAACAAGTGCTTGTCGGCGAACCAAGTGTTGAAGAAGCGATTGGTATTTTGCGCGGAATTCGCGAGAAGTACGAAGCTCATCACAAAGTGACCATCAGCGATTCCGCACTCGTTGCTGCAGCAACTCTTTCAGATCGTTACATCACGACAAGATTCCTTCCAGATAAAGCAATTGATTTAGTTGATGAAGCTGCTTCCAGATTGCGGATGGAGATTGATTCCTCCCCAGAAGAAATTGATCGAATTCAGCGCACCGTAAACCGGCTACAGATGGAAGAGTTTGGTTTAGCAAAAGAGAAAGATGAAGTTTCTAAAGAACGCTTGGCTGCTATTCGCCAAGAGCTAACAATTGCTAATAAGGAGCTTGCCAACTTAACTGATAAGTGGCGCGGTGAGAAAGCAAACCTTGATCGAATTGGCGATTTAACTCGCGAGCTTGATGAATTAAAAAATGAGATTGATCGAGCACAGCGCGCTGGCGATTTAGAGAAAGCGGCGCGATTGATGTACGGCAAATTGCGCGATGTTGAAGCTCAATTACAAGAAGCGCGTGCCAAAGTAAATCAATTAGATGCGATGGTTAAAGAAGTTGTGACTGCCGATGATATTGCCGAAGTAATTTCGGCATGGACCAAGATTCCGGTTGGAAAATTACTGCAAGCAGATAGCGAGCGCTTGCTAAATCTCGACCAAGAGCTAGCGCAACGAGTTATTGGACAAGATCTAGCAGTTCACGCAGTTGCTGATGCAATCCGTCGTTCCAGATCTGGTGTTTCTGATCCAAATCGTCCAACCGGCGTCTTCTTATTCCTTGGCCCAACTGGTGTTGGAAAAACCGAGTTAGCAAAAGCTTTGGCGCAATTTATGTTTGATGATGAGCATGCGATTGTGCGAATTGATATGAGCGAATATGGTGAAAAGTTTGCAACTTCACGCTTAGTTGGTGCGCCTCCGGGATATGTTGGTTACGAAGAAGGTGGTCAATTAACTGAAGCAATTCGACGTAGGCCTTACTCCGTAATTCTGCTAGATGAGGTCGAAAAAGCTCATCCAGAAGTCTTTGATCTACTTTTACAAGTATTTGACGATGGTCGATTAACAGATAGCCAGGGTCATACTGTTGATTTTAAGAATTCAATAATTGTGATGACATCAAATCTGCAACGTGATTTACTAAATGTCACATTTAAACCAGAGTTCCTAAATCGTATTGATGAGATTTTGAATTTTAACTCTCTAAGTGAAGCTGATATTGCAAAGATTGTTGATCTACAAATTGCAGAACTTGGCAAACGTTTAGCAGATCGCAAGATCACTTTGCTTCTGGAAGAAAGTGCAAAGAGTTGGTTATTGGTTCATGGTTACGATCCAACATTTGGTGCGCGTCCATTGCGACGATTAATTCAGAGCGCAATCGGAAACCGATTGGCCACAATGATTCTCGAAGGGCGAATTTCTGACCAATCTATGGTGCGAATCTCAGCAACGGGAGATGGGGCAGAATCCCTAGAATTCGAGATATCAGAAGGCCTGTTATACGCTAGTTCCGGTTCTATAAAGGAGAGTAATTAATGTTTGAGCGCTTTACCGATCGAGC
>CAYRXG010000078.1:0-4393 GCA_964428285.1 uncultured Clavibacter sp. | reverse complement strand
TCGCTTTCCGATAACCCAGCTGATTTCAAAATTCCGGTGGCCACTTCCATATGATCGTGGCTGCCAGCATGGCTAGCGCAAACTAGCGCTAACTCTTTTGGCGACAACTTTAAGCCAGCGCGAACCATCGCACTTGCTTGAATCGACTTAACGGCAGATCTTGGATATATCAAAGATTCGGTATCACCGAGTTCTAAAAGCGATTTACTAGAGTTATCAATTACTAAAAGATGGCCGCAATGCACTGATTCGACCATGCCATTTCGACTTACTTCTAAAAGAACCGGACCTGGTTGCATTAAGAAACTCTTGGCAGTGTGGACCAGATATGTGCTTGTAATTTATTTGCACCATATGCCATGTCATAGGCAAAGAAGAGTTCTCCTTCGACTAAACCATATAGGCGCTGTCCCTCTGTAACGCTCTTTGCAGTTGGTGCGGCATAACCTTGATCCATAACCAATTGAATCTTTGGTCCATCAAATCTGCCGACCCAACCTTCAGCAATTCCAGTTGAGTGTGCCAAGACAACTTCTAATTGATTATCTGGTTTAACTCGCCAGAAACCAGTTTCAGATGCAGCAGTTTTAATAATTTCATTATTGTCATCAATCAACCAAGAACGAGAAAAGTAAGTAAGAAAAGGCCGACCATCGTGGCTAAAAGTTACTTCCTGTGCGAATTGAAATGATGCTGAACCTGGATAATCGCCATGACCTTTGCCGCGCCAAGTTCCAACCATCCAAGCAAGTGGATTTAAATCTGGATGTAGCCCCTCTGGAATTTGAAATGCCACTATCCGCCTCGTTTCAATTTACGCCACTGTCTTGCTGCAAACCCTAGCAACGCCAAACCAAAAAGCGCAGTCGCAAGAATTAAAAGGACTGTTGTGATTATCTCCATCTATTCCACCGGCACCAAAATCTCTTGCGTCGCCGCAATTCCATCAATTAATAATGTGGCATCCGGCGATGTCATCCGCTTAATCAGTGCCAGCGCAATTGGTCCGAGTTCATGATGGCGAGCCACTGTTCCAATCACACCAATCTCTTTGCCATTTAGCATCACCGCAGAACCGGTCTTTGGCAGATCAACAGAACTGCCATCTAAATGCAATAGAACCAACCTGCGTGGTGGATGGCCTAAATTAAATACTTTTGCCACAGTCTCTTGGCCGCGGTAACAACCTTTTGCCATATGAACTGATTTATTTAACGCGCCAATCTCATTTGGAATTGTCTTGTAATCAGTATCCAAACCAAGACGCGCTCTGCCTTGTGCAACTCGTTCTGCCTCAAGCGCCCACATGCCCACTTGAAGATTCGCGCTATTAAATGCCGAAATTGTTACAGCTAATTCACTTCTTGGTACTAAAGCAAACGGTCCACCAAGATCATCGCTCTTTCCCGGAGCTCGCAATATCGCAAATTCCGATGAGACATCTTTAACAGTTACGCGCAGCATAAATTTCATCTTCTCTAAATATTCAATTAAAGAATCACGCTTTACCGAATCTAAATGAAGATAAGTAGTCGCTCCATCATCGACTAAAAAGAATTGCTGCTCAATATGTCCTTGTGGATCCAGTATCAACGCTTCCCGCCATTGACCTGCAAGTAAATTTTCTAAATGTTGAGTAGTTAATGAATGTAACCAAGTCAGTCGATCTTCCCCGCTAATTGCAATGACGGTGCGATGTGAAAGATCTGCCCACGCATTTCCAGCTTCTAACGCGCGTTGCTCTTTAGCAACTTCCCCGAAATGCCAGATCGCGCCTTTATCTAGCCCATCTTCGACATAGACGGCGGTCATTTCTTCTGGCAGCCCTCGCAAGTTCCGTAAATCGCAAAGTGAGTTACATCAGTCTTAAAGCCGTAATCATCAACTAGCGAATTAACAAAGGGAGCTGCTACTTCGATCGGCGCATCGCCTACTGAACCGCATTTGCCACAAACAAGATGTAAATGTGTCATCTCTTCTGCCGCGTGATAAGTCGCACCACCATGGCCAAGATGAGTATGTTGAACTAAACCAACATTTTCTAACGTCTCTAGATTTCGATAAACCGTTGAAAGATTAATTCCAGGATGAGTCTTCTTAACTTGATCTGCCACTTCTTCTGGTGTGGCATGGCCAAGTTGGCGAACTGCATTTAGAACAAGTTCGCGCTGTGGAGTTAGGCGCAGGCCCTTCTCGCGTAATTCATGTTTCTCTGCCACCTGCTAAGTCTAGAGGCTTGGCAAGTTATATGAATCTTCCTTTGTTTTACGCGAAGCAATCGCAGCCTTTGCGCGGGCAATCAAGAGATAAACCTCGCAACCAAGGCAGAAATTAAAGGCCGCATTTAAAAACGCCGCCGCTAACGCAAATCCCACAACGATCATTCCAACAGTCGATAGCCCCAAGTCATAAAGAATCGTTGCAGTTATCGCAAACAAGAATCCAACTAATTGTGCAAATTGTGGAGGGCGAACATCTTCAGTAGGAACTTCTCCGCGAAGTCTTGGGCGAATCAGCTTTGAATAAATAAATGCATATGGCGAAGTCTTCAATCCAAAGAACGCACCAAGTGCAAAGACTGCAAGTTGCCAATGTAGTAAGAACAAAGATTCTGTTGCTAAAAATGCAGTTAAAACAATTGTTGTGATGACTGCGCCGAATCGTGGTCCGCGCGCATCAATTAATTGGAGATCAGTTGTCTTAAAGGAAAGTACATTGGTAATTGACATTGGCAAAGATTAACTAAGGTAAATCAATCACGCGAGTTGCGAATAATTTGCAATTAACGGATATTTGCAAGAGTTTCTAAGATCTCCGCACGCTTTGGTGCGCCTATCGCCCGGCCAATCTCCACACCATTCTTATCCAATACCAATGTGGTGGGTGTTGAGCGGATATCTAGCTTTCGTACCAAATCCAGATTCTTCTCAGCATCAATCTCGATATGGCGAACATCTGCAAGATTTGAAGTGATATCAGTTAACAAAACTCGAGTTGCCCTACATGGCGTACAGAAAGCTGAAGAAAATTGCACAAAGGTTGCTCTTGATCCGAGTTCCCCACCGATCTCATTTCCAACTAATGGTGTGTGACTCGCTCGCTTTGCCTTTGCTTTCACTTTGCCACGGCTGCGTTGGTACCAGATGCCATAACCAGTTGCGAGCGTGAAAATGATAATTATTGGTAGGTAATTCGACACGCGAGTATTCTTACACTCTTATGGCACGGATTCTACTTTTAACGAACTCGCAAGGAGCGAGTGCAGAAGTTCTTCCTGCACTCTCTTTGCTTTCGCATCAAGTTCGCATCTTGCCTGCAATTGGATCAGTATTAGTTGATCTTCCAGAAGCTGATTGTTTATTTTTAGATGCACGTCGTGATTTAACTGCAGCTAAATCTCTATCTAAATTAATTGCAACAACTGGCGCAGGTTGCCCAGTTATTTTGATTGCAACTGAAGGCGGAATGTCTGCAATGACCGCCGAATGGGGTTATGACGACTTAATTCTCGATAGCGCAGGACCTGCTGAATTAGATGCCAGAATCCGCGTCGCAATTCAAAAACTTGCTGCCACCAGAATCTCCACTGATCCATCATCAGGCGAAATTAAAAGCGGTGAAGTCGTAATCGATGAGAAAAGCTATACCGCAAAGATAAAAGGCAAATCACTTGATCTAACCTTTAAAGAATTTGAATTACTTAAATACCTTGCACAACATCCTGGTCGAGTTTTTACTAGAGCCCAATTACTTCAAGAAATCTGGGGCTATGACTACTTTGGCGGCACCAGAACTGTCGATGTCCATATCCGTCGCCTCCGCTCTAAATTAGGTGCAGAGTTCGAAGCCATCATCGGCACAGTCCGCAACGTTGGTTATCGCTTTAATTCAAACCGCGAATCATTCCAAGACCAGAACTCTTGATTACTCGCCACCAGCACCTCGAACCAGAGCTGCAAGCAGAAGTACTAAAACTAATCGCATCTGCCACCGATAAAGATGGCGTGCCACCTGTTGCCGAACACGTACTACTTCATTTACGTCACGGTGGAGATAAATCCGATTTCCACTTACTTGCCAGAAAAGATAATCAAGTAGCCGGTTACGCCCATCTTGATTTAACTGATCAAGTGGAAGGACCCAGCGCAGAATTAGTTATCTCGCCAAAATTCCGTAACCAAGGAATTGGAAAAGAACTTGTTAAAGAGTTAAAAACTCAAGCCGGTGACAGATTAAGACTCTGGTCTCATGGTGACCTACCCGGTGCCCGCAATATCGCAACCGCCAATGGCTTTACACATACTCGCACTGTTATCCAGATGCGTAGATCTTTAACCGATGCCATCCCAGAAATTGATAACACAATCCCGTTTCGTAACTTCTTACCAACAAT
>CAYRXG010000077.1:0-4433 GCA_964428285.1 uncultured Clavibacter sp. | reverse complement strand
GAGCGCGTTCTTGCAGAATCAAATAGGTACGCATATTCGCTGTTGCAGATGCCCAGATTCCTTCATCACTTTCGGTACGCATCGGTTTGTAATCAAAATGTTTCGGTCCGTCATACTTGTATCTATCAAGTAGATCTACGAGGAAGAATGCAGATTTAAGATCACCATGGCCAAATACCAAATCTTGATCGTACTTTGGTCCATGCTGACCATTTAGATCTATATGGAATAACTTATTATGGAATAGAGCTTGTCCAATTCCATGTACAAAATTTAGGCCAGCCATTTGTTCGTGACCAACTTCTGGATTTAAGCCAACAAGTTCAGGGTGATCTAATGAATTAATAAATGCCAGTGCGTGTCCAATTGTGGGTAGGAAAATATCACCGCGTGGTTCATTTGGTTTTGGTTCAAGAGCAAACTTGATGTCATAACCTTTATCAATTACATATTGCGAAAGAACATTAAATGCATCACGCATTCTTTCAAGTGCAACTACTGGATCCTTACCGATATCAGTTTCAGCACCTTCGCGACCGCCCCAGCAGACATAAGTCTTTGCGCCCAGCTCTACGGCTAGTTCAATATTTGTCATAACTTTGCGAATTGCAAAGCGGCGGATATCGCGATTATTGGAGGTAAATGCGCCATCTTTAAAAACTGGATGGCTAAACAAATTTGTTGTTGCCATCGGAACTTTCATCCCAGTTGCAGCAAGTGCTTTTTTAAATCTATCGATATGTGCAGCGCGCTCGCTGGTGCTTGAACCAAATGGAATCAAATCATCATCGTGGAATGTAACACCGTATGCACCGCGCTCGGCTAATTCGCTAACAGTTCGTACCGGATCGAGCGCAGGACGGGTGGCATCGCCAAATGGATCTCGCGCTTGCCAGCCAACTGTCCAAAGTCCAAAAGTGAATTTATCTGCAGGTGTTGGGTTTCTCATGGCTAGAGCCTAATATCCGAAAGGCGGAGGAATCGACGGGGGTTATCGCGGAAAATCTCACTTAAATCCGCTTCTGTTAAGCCTGCCTCGGCCAGAAGTTGGCGCCATCCGATGGCCAACCAAGATAGGCCAGGAGATCCGCCAAGTGACTTCCAGAGCGTACGACGTGCTCCATCTGTACCGAGCATGATCTGTTTGGTAAATCCAGCGCCACACATTGCAACCGTTAATTCAAGTGATGGGCGATCAGTACTTTCTGATTGACGCAATGATTGATCGTATTCAACATTAATTCCAGTACTAAGAATTTCTTGATGATATTTATGATCAGGATATTTATCAGTATGCGATAAAACGATACGTTTTAAATCGGCACCTAGTTTTTGAAGCTCAGATATTTGGGCCAACGCACCTTTGCCTTCTTCACAGTGCGTGATTATTGGCGCGCCAGTTAAGTTCTGGGCTGCGACAGCAGCGGCAAAAAGTTCTCTTTCAAAAGGATTTAAACTTTCGCCAAGTGAATGAATTTTGATAATCCCACATCTTTCCGAGATTTCACTTACAAAAATCTTGGTTAATTCTTCGCGTCCAGCTGATAAGTACCTTGAACTCTTTTCATAATACTTTGGATTATGCATACCGGTGGCTGCAACGATATGAACCCCAGAGTTTCGTGAGATGTCACGAAGTTTTTCAATATCGCGTCCGGATTCGCCAGGCATACAATCAACTAAGAGATTAACTCCGGCGGGAATACACTCTTTTACTTCAGAGATAGCATCTGAAACGCTATCAAGGAAAATATGCGGCATCTCAGATTTAACTATTAGCGAATCAATAATTAAATGCTCGTGGAGGTATGCGCCAGAAACTTCTTCGATTGAAACATCACCTAAAACTGTTCTAATCATGGAGTTGTAAGAACTGCTCCACTCTTTATCAATGAGTTTTGGACATCTTCAATCTTTACTTCCCGAATTGCTTTCTTTGTAGAAGTAGCGAGAGCTGCATTAACGCCAGCAGCAGCGCCCATCGCCATACATTGCCCCATTGATCGGATACTTGCGTGGGCATCATGCGTTGCGGAAAAGCAACGCCCCGCAACCAATAAATTCTCGGCATCTTTAACCCGCAGTGCAGCAAGCGGAATTCCGACAGCGCTTCCTTCGGGTAGATACTTCCATTCAGTGCCATCACCGCTGTGATGATCTTCAATCGGTGCACCACAAAGCGCAATCTGATCATCAAACTGGCGCGCAGTTAAAACATCTTCTCTAGTAACTCGATAATCACCGTAAACACGTCGAGTTTCCCTAATCCCAAGGAAGGTTGATAGACCATAAATATCGGAGTTCTGATAACCCGGAACTTTTTCTCGCAAGAACCTGGCATATTCGAGTGCTTGCTCACGTCCCTTCATCTCAGATTCTGTTAAAAAGAACGGATCTTCAACAACTGATTTAAAGCCATCGTTATCTTCGCGAATTGAATCAAGCCTGGTCATAACTGTCGCGGTGGTATTTGGAACAGTTGTAATGTGGTCAGAACCTTCGCGTCTTGGGAGTTCGTAACCAGCTTCTGCCGCCTCTTGCATCAATTGATGTAATTGATCTTTAGTAATTGTCTTTCGTTCTTTCAGATCAACGTTAACCATTCGAAATGTTGTAGTCAGAGTTTGTGCAGGCGAAGTATCGCCTGCTCTTTCATAAGATAGTCCAGCTAGATGGGTCAAATCTGCATCACCACTGCAATCTATAAAGACTTCGCCAGTTACTTTAAATACGCCAGCGCGATTGGCCAAAATTAATTCGGTAACTCGATTAGCTTTACCTTTTACCTCGTGCACTAATGAATGTAATAAGAGATCAACGTTGCTTTTCCGCAACAAGCGCTCCCAAGCGACCTTTAAATGCTCTGGGTTATAGGTGACGCCGGTTCCCGCGCCATATGTATTGGGACGTTCTACAACTGGGCCAATCTTTTTTAATTCATTAACTATCTGATCTGGAACTCCGCCAACAATCTTCTTGGCAACTTTCCCTGGCGTATAAAAACCATAAAAAGTATCGAGCACACCAGTGCTAGTGCCACCTGCAAAGGGGAGACGGTCTATTAATAAGGTGCGCGCCCCGCTCTGGGCCGCGGCAATGGCCGCGGAGCAACCGGCTGACCCTGCGCCAAGTACAACAACTTGGTAACTACTTATTTCCCGCGTCATATACCCCAATTTCTTTCCGGCTGATTCTATTCACCGCGCAGGTAAATGTATAGACTAATTGAAACTCGTCCAGGATGGGAGATTTATGAAGGCGCAGAAGATTGCGATGTTAGGCACCGGATTAATCGGTGATTTCTACACAATGACGCTACACGGACAACGTAACCGCGATTCAGTTGCCGTTGTTTATTCGCGAAGTAAAGAACGCGGTGAAGCATTTTCAAAACGATGGAATATTCCTAATTACACAACAAGTCTTGAAGAAGCAATCAATCATCCGGATGTCACCGTTGTCGTAGTTGCTCTTCCAAACCATATGCATGAAGAAGCAATCACAATGGCAGCAAAAGCTGGCAAAGCAATTCTTTGCACAAAGCCACTTGCTAGAAATGGCGCTGAAGCAAAAAGAATTCTTGATGTAGTTGAAAAAGCTGGCGTATTTGCTGGTTACTTAGAAGATCTCTGCTACACACCAAAGACTTTGAAAGCTGTTAAGTCTGTACAAAATGGTGCAGTCGGTGATGTTCTCTGGGTTCGTTCTCGTGAAACTCACCCTGGCCCACATAGCGCATGGTTCTGGGATGATAAGCAAGCAGGTGGTGGTTGCATCATCGATCTTGGTTGCCACTGCATCGAAATTATTCGTAACTTTGTTGGCAAGAACAATCGCCCAGTTGAAGTTCTCTGCTGGCGTGACACGATGGTCCATCCAATTAACGCCGAAGATAATGCAATTGCGTTAATCAAATTTGAGTCTGGCGCAATCGGACAGTTTGAAGTTTCCTGGACATTCCGCGGCGGTATGGATCTTCGTGATGAAGTTGCCGGAACTCATGGAACGATTTGGATGAATCACTTCCTCCGAACCGGATTTGAAATGTTTACTGCAGCAGAAGGCAATTCTTATGTTGCAGAGAAAGCAGAAGCATCAACTGGCTGGCTATTCCCAGTCGGTGATGAAGTTGCCGAACTTGGTTACGTAGATATGTTCAGCGATATGTTCCATTCAATGGAGGCAGGCAAAGCTCCAATGGAGACTTTCTATGACGGATATGTTGTAAATGCCATCATGGATGCTTGCTATAAATCAGCTGAAACCCATGGTTGGGCAAAGGTTGATCTTGATTGGCGCGGAGGTTCTACACCTCGCATCAGTTCAAAGGCGCAAACCTTTGAAGGCAAGACCATTATTAAGCAAGAAACCTTGCCAGATGGTCGCGTGAAGTTAATTCTTAAGGATCCAAATACTCAAGAATTTACTGACCG
>CAYRXG010000076.1:0-4456 GCA_964428285.1 uncultured Clavibacter sp. | reverse complement strand
CGCAGGTATCAAGATCGGTCACGAATCTGAAATCTTGGAGATGGCGGCGCTGCTTCGAAGCTTGCTTCGTGGTGAAGATTTAGCTGCGCGATTGGGAATGTACGAATTCTGTCTCCTTATTAATGGCTCACATTACGAATCCTTGGCGCAACGAATTGAAGAGGGATGGAAAGCTTCCGTTGACAATAAAATTGCACTAAATTTTAAAATAGGTGAACCTCAAAAAGGTTTGAGTACCCTACAACTTCTCAACAAAATGGATGAGGATCAGTAAGTAGGGACCTGCTTTATCTCTTATCCACCATCGGTGCTTTTGTCTGATGGTTGGTGACTTCAACTTTTAATCTCCCGTTATGAATTCCGTCAAAGAATCTATGGACATAGAAGTTACCTTTGGGCCCCTAGCCCAATTCATGCGCGATGACACTGTTGAAGAAATTTGGATTAACTCTCCTGAACGAATTTTTATTGCTCGTGCGGGTAAAAGTGAACTCACGAACTTGCTGTTAACCACAGCCGAAGTTCACAACATTGTTGAAAGAGCGCTCATGTGGAGTGGTAGACGATTAGATCTTTCTCATCCCTTTGTCGATGCACGAATGCCCGATGGGAGCCGACTCCACGTAACAATTCCTGAAATTACCGCAGAACATTGGGCAGTCAATATTCGAAAGCATTTACTAAGACACTTAAATCTAACGGATCTGATTTCTCGTGGAGTTCTAACGGAAAAGATTGCTCAACTGCTTAAGCACTCCGTTCATGCGGGTTTAAACATTTTAGTTAGTGGCGCTACTCAATCAGGAAAAACCACAATGCTTAACGCATTGGCTTCGAGTATTCCGGTCTCAGAAAGAGTCATCACAATAGAAGAAGTTTTTGAACTTAAACCAAACTTGCCTGACGTAGTTCAAATGCAAACACGTTCAGCCAATCTGCAAGGAGCCGGCGAAATTCCTTTGCGACGATTAATCAAGGAATCGCTGCGTATGCGTCCCTCCAGAATTATTGTTGGAGAGGTAAGAGAAGCAGAAGCGTTAGATCTACTCATCGCCTTGAACTCGGGTTTACCTGGAATGGGAACATTGCACGCCAACTCACCCAAAGATGCAATCATTAAATTGCAGACACTTCCATTGTTGGCTGGCGAAAACATATCTCACAAGTTTATTGCTCCTACTGTTGCAGCTGCGATTGATTTAATCATTCACGTTCAGATGGATCAAAGTGGAAAGCGACGTATTTCAGAAATTGCCGCACTAACTGGTCGCTACGAGAATGATCGTCCTGAAATTGAATCTCTGTGGAAATGGAATATTGACCACTACGTTCGTGGATTAGGTGCACTTCCAAAACCAGAGAAGTTCGCTGCAATTGGTTTTCCGCTGGAATCTTGGTGGAACAAATGAACTACTCATGGAAATCTCTCTTCAAGCATTCTCACTACCGAACACTTCTGATTGGATTCGCCACTGGTTTATTAGTTTTTATCCTCACTCAATCTCTAATACTCGCTTCACCTTTCGCTTTACTCGCTGCCGGTTCACACTTTGCTATTTCTCGAGGTAAGAAAAATAAGTTCGCTGCACAATTAAGTAGTGCCTGGCCAGAAGTTATTGATCACTTAATTTCAGGAATTTCATCTGGTTTATCACTTGCAGAATCATTAACAGGATTGGCTACGAGAGGCCCTGAAATCGTGCGGCCAGCTTTCCATGATTTCCATGTACAACTGCAAAATGATGGTGATTTTTCAGGTGGAATACAGAATCTTAAAACGTATTTTTCCGATCAGAGCAGTGACCAAATTTTTGAAGCAATACTTCTATCAAAATCTCTTGGAGGAAATGAGTTGATGTCGATCTTGCGAACTGTGGGAGATTTTATTCGTCAAGAAGTCGCATCGCGCAAAGAAATTGAAATCAAACATGGTTGGGTGAAAAATTCTGCACATCTATCCGCAGCGGCTCCATGGTTATTGCTCTTACTGCTCTCTACACAGCCAGGGACGGTTAATTCCTATTCAACTCCAAAAGGTGCCTTGATACTTGCTACAGGAGTAGGGATGACAGCTCTTGCATATATCTGGATGAATTACTTAGGAAGACTTCCACGAATTCCTCGAGTGTTTAGCAAATAATGAATCTCGCTATCTCAATTCCTTTATTACTCTCAATGAGTAGCGCCTACTTTCTCTTGCTAGATGAAGATATAAATCAGTCAACTCGCTTTATTTCAAAGAGGAAAGACAAGGCAACAGCGCTATTCCCAAAAATGCGTGACCATGAATCAGTGCAACATCGACTTCAAGAACTTGGCAAAAATAAAGTTCAAGATCTGAATCATTTCAGATTTACACAAATTGCAATCGTGATGGGTTCAACTTTTGGGGCCTATGTCTTTCTCTCCCTTTCGGGTAAATCTCTATTCTTAAGTACTTTGATTGCTTTCTTTGTTGGAATTTCGGGGTATGTAATGGCAGATAGAGCCCTAACGAAAAAAATCGCAAAGAATCGAACTCTGCTTGAAAGTGAATTCCCGGCAATTGTTGAAATGCTTACTCTGTGTATGGCAGCAGGAGAAACTCCACTGGGCGCTATGTCTCGTGTATCTCAACGGTCATCTGGTTTGTTGAGTGCTGAATTTTCATTGGTCATTCAATCAGTCACCTCGGGAATTCCATTTCAATTTGCTTTGGATGAAATGGGACGAAGAGTTAAGTCCACTCATATTCGACGATTTGTTGACGCACTGATAACTGCAATGCTCCGAGGAGCACCTTTAGTGGATGTCTTGCAAAGCCACGCTAGAAATGCGCGTGAAGCCGAACGAAACAGAGTCCTTAGTGCGGCAGGTAAATCAGAAGTTTCCATGATGATTCCTGTGGTCTTCTTAATCTTGCCAATCTCAATTCTCTTCGCACTGTGGCCATCGCTATCTAATCTCAATCTATTTCTTGCTTAGTTCGAGGCGAGTAATTAACAAATAATTCTTGTCCACACCTTCAGATTTTCTCTCAAGGGTGAGACGAGATTAATTAGAGGATCGGTCACAAATCACTCGAACAGAAATCTAGGAGAAATATGAAGCTCAAAAATAATGGGATTGAAAATGCATCAATAAAAGTTGCCCTCAACATCTTTAGGGCTCAATCACTCCTCAAGAGAAAAATGAATGAATCAAAGTTCATCGCTGAACTGCGTGATGAGCGTGGAGATGTTCCAGGATGGGTTTTGGTCGTTTTGATGACGACAGGACTCGTAACAGCCATTTGGACAATAGCTTCACCGAGATTAAGTGCAATCTTGAAAAACTCTCTCGATTCAATGAATGGAATTCGCTAACTAATGCACAAGAAGAAAATTCGCAAAGACCGTTCTTTCTTTGGAGCGTTACGTGCGAATACAAATAGAGCAGTAAAGGGAGTGCAAGACGAGAGCGGATCCGTCGAAAGCGCTTTGGTTTTAATCCCTTTACTGATTCTGTTTCTGGTGACAATGCAAATAGGAGTTGCAATAAATTTCAGAAATATCGATAGAACTTTTGCCCAGAGCGAAGCCTCAGAAAGGGCAATCTCTGGTCAATTCACTTCTGCTGATCGAGTGATGGAAGTTAATCCATTTGGAACATTCAACACTTTGGGTATTTTGATTACAAGAAAAGTAAGTAGCATTCCGATTTTGATTCCATTTATCGGAAGTTTTATAAATAAGGGTCACCGTTCAGAAGTTACCGGCATAGCTGTTCTTGAGACTCTTTCATGAGAAATTTGATTGCGAAGATTCGTTCCGAAGAGGGCAGCGCTGCTGTTGAGTTTGTCCTACTCGCTATTCCTTTGTTCATTCCAATAATTTTATTTATGAGTTCATTCGCTGACGTGAGTGATAAAGAATCAATTGCCAGAACTATTGCCCGAGAGAGTGTTCGAGGATTTGTGTTGTCGCGAGGCGATATATCTGCATATTCAACTGCGCACCATATTGCCACTGAAGGTGCGATGGCTCTGGGTTTAGATGCCCACGAAGTTTCCTCGATGAAGGTCAGCATTCGATGTGAAGCATGGCCATGTATAACTCCACGCAATCGAATTTCACTAACTATAACTTTCCATTCAAATCAGGGTAATAGAGAGATTAAAGCAACTGTTGAAGAAGTTTTATCACCATGGGTCTGATATGAAGTGCTTCTTTTCTAAGACGCTTAAAGTTACTAAAGCGCGAATAAAAGTAAAACTCCAAGATGAGGAAGGTTCTATTTCCCTATTGATCATTGGACTCTTTGTCGTAACAGTTGCAACTTTGCTTGTGATAACAAATATTGCATCTATCGCGATTGCTCAGCGATCTTTGGTTCAAGCAAGCGAAGCAGCTGTCCAGCGCGGAGTTCAGAATTTAGATCTCGAGGCATATTACGTTGGTGAAGGTGGAATGCTTAGCGGAATTTTGAATAACGGCGA
>CAYRXG010000075.1:957-4550 GCA_964428285.1 uncultured Clavibacter sp. | reverse complement strand
GGCGAGATACTCGTTTTATCGATGCTGATCGATTACATTTAAACTCTGAAGGCCACAGACGAGTAGCTCAAGCCGTCTTGGCAAGATTCGACTTACCTCATGATTCAAATTGGCGCGCACCACTTCCTCCTGCAAAGCCAGATTCAATATTTAAAAAAGCTTGGATCAATTTAAAGTGGTTTATAACTTTTGCAATCCCTTGGATGATTCGAAGGCTACGTGGCAGATCTTCTGGCGATGGCCGCAGCTGCAAATATCCAGTTCCAATTAAGTTCAATTAGAAATTAATTAAAGTCCAACTCCATTTATAAGTGCCAAGTTTAATCTTGTATTTAGGCAAAGTATCTGGGCCACATGATGCAGTTCCAACGCCGCGTTGAATCGCATCGATAGTAACTATGGTGTTGCCAGAAGGTTTTAGAAATACATCATGAGTTGCATCGGCAAGCTCGGTAGAACGGAATGGCGTAACAGTGACCATGCGTGGTTTATCTAATTGAAGATAGATACCGTGATTAGTTTGATTTGAGAGCGTAAACCAACGAACTCCCACGTGACCGCCATTTTCTTGTGGCTTCACATAAGGAACATATTGTTCGGCAACGGTTGAGCTCCAACGGTGAATCTTTCCGATGGCACGATCTGGCATCGTTTCAAATGGGCCAGTGCCAAAGTATGTGTATTGGTTAAGTTCGCCGGTAAGTTCAAAGTTGGTTCCAATTCGAGCAATATCTGAAAGTTCCTTTGGCAACTGCACAGTTTCTGAAACCTTTAAGCCATCTTGTACTGATTCGATAAGTTGTTCATGTTTTATTTTTATTCCAGAACCTGTTTTCCAAGTGTTTACAATCTTTATATTGGAGCTGCGCCTTGTGATTTGGCAGTTAGTTTTAACAAGTTCGCGTAAGCCCCACTCGTCCCATTTTTCAGAGATATGACCTATCAAGTCGTTGTCGGTGGGCGCACGCCAGAGAGTTAATTGTGGCGCCACGATAGCACTTGGAATTTTAATTAATCCATCTTGGGTAACAAGATCATCTCGTAACTTGGCAGATTTCGGTTTAGGAAGAGGCTTACTTGGAAGTGCGAATTGATATGAAGCTATTTCAGTTCCAGTATGCGCCCAAGGGGTACTTAATGAATGCTCCACAGTGAAGTTAATAAATCTCTCGCCAGCCCCCGAGCCTGATTTCAATATTTTGCTTGGTATTTGAATTGTGGCTTTCGTGCGAGGTTTTAGATTTGGCAGCTTTAAATCGCTTGCGATTACAACCTTGCCATTTAAGGTAATTTCATAGCGAACCTTAAAACCGCGAGTATCTACAAAAAATTGTTTATTGAATATTTCAAACCGTCCGGTCTTTGCGTTCTTTGCCTTGAATTCGAGAGGAGAAGCCATTTGACGAAATTCTTGGAGGGCAGGTTTTGGCGTGCGATTGGCAAAGAACATTCCATCGCAGACAAAGTTCCCATCATGCTTAGTTTCACCATAATCTCCGCCATAGGCAGAGCGAACGGTGCCATCTTCAAGAGTTTGCGTTAAACCGTGATCCCACATCTCCCAGATAAAGCCCCCTTGTAAGCCATCTAGAGAATGAATTGCTTCCCAATATTCTGAAATAGTTCCATTGCTATTTCCCATGGCATGCGAGTACTCGCACATAATCAACGGGCGATCTGCTTTCTTAGATTTCGCGTAAGAAATAATCGCAGAAATGCTTGGATACATTGGACAGACCACATCAGTTAAATCATGGTTGATAGTCCAATTGCCACGAATTGCACCTTCGTAATGAAGTGGTCTAGATGAATCAAAATTTCTTGCATAAGCGGCTGCGGCACGGTGATTAAGTCCAGCGCCTGATTCATTTCCGAGCGACCACATCACAACGGATGGATGATGGATATCGCGCTGAATCATTCTGGCAACACGATCAACCCACGCATTTAAGTAAGCCTGATCATTACAGAGTGTGTTTTGGAAAGCGTGCGATTCGATATTTGCTTCACCAATTACATAAAACCCGAGTTCATCGCATAGATCCAAGAAGGCGGGATCGTTTGGATAGTGAGAAGTACGTACTGCGTTGAAATTCCAACGTTTTAATTCAAGAAGATCTTGACGCATGTAATCACGGTCAAGGACTCGACCAGTTACCGGATGAAAATCATGACGATTAATTCCATAAAAAATTATTGGTTGTCCATTTACTAGGAATTGATTGCCAATAACCTCAATTCGCCGAAAACCAATTTTTTGGCTTGTGACTTCAACAACCTGTCCGGTTGGATCAATTAATTCAATTTCTAAATCATAAAGCTTGGGTGATTCCGCGCTCCAAGGTTGAATATTTGGAACTTTAAACGTTACCTCAACAGGTCCAGGAATTATGGGTTCGGTCGCAAGGAAAGCTTCATATTTGGTTTTTGACATATTTCCTTGCCAATAATTCCCCTGGAAATAGTCATCGCCAGCTGCTTGTTCTGCAGCGCTCTTTTCCGTCCATTGCGGAGCGTTTTTTCTAATGACACTTATGCTCTTGCTTGCTCCCTTAACGCCTGCGACTTTGATCCTAAGTTTGTAGTTCGCAATATCTGTTTCTTTAATTGAATTAATATGAGCGCGAATACTTAAAGTACCTGTCTTATTATCTTTCTCAAGACTGGTCGTTGTATAAAACCGCTCAATGAAGACATTTTCGGTTGCATAAAGTTTTACAGATCTAGTGATGCCACCGTGCCACCATTGATCTTGATCTTCGATAAAAGTGGCATCTGACCATTTAACAACTTTTATTTGAATTCTATTTGAGCTTGCTCTTAAGTAATTTGTAATGTCAAATTCCGAGGCGAGACGCGAATCTTTTGCTACGCCGACTTCATTTCCATTAATTGAAATAATTGCAACTGATTCAAATCCGCCCAAAGAGAGAACAACTCTTTTACCTTCCCAAGAAGTTGGTACTAAGAAATCACGTTGATAAATTCCCGTTGGATTTTCAGATGGGACATTTGGCGGCAGGTCTGGAAATGGCATCTGCACATTTGTGTAAATTGGTTTATCGCCAAAAGGTTGATCGCCATTGACCATGGTCCAAAGACCAGGTACTGGAATTGATTGCCAACGCTTACTTGGTTCTTCAGATGGATTACTTAATAATTGAAAATCCCATTCGCCATCGAGGGAAATTGTCATCAAATGTCCGATATTTAACATCGGTAACCGATTAACTGAAGTCGTCTCTGGGCTCTTCCAAACTGGCGTATTCATTGTGTGCGAAATCTACGCGTAAGACTCTCTCTTCATAAAGAGGAAGGGGTGATTAGAGAGGTGATTATGGTTCGAAGATCAACTTTTTCACCCTGATGGGGTTAGAAAGGTAAGAGGATTAGCGGGTGAGTAACACCAATCTCCTTAGGCGCCGCCTGATTGACTCAATTTCAGAGGGTGATAACCAAATTACATATATTTATGGGCCAGCAGGTTTTGGTAAATCGATTCTGGCTACTCAATGGGGCGCGTTACAGAAGAAACCTACGATCTGGTTCAACGCCTTTAAGGCTAATTGTGCCGTAGATCTTTTTTCCGCATT
>CAYRXG010000075.1:0-947 GCA_964428285.1 uncultured Clavibacter sp. | reverse complement strand
TTATTGAATCGATTACCGAATCCGTTCCTAGCTTAAATCCAAAATTAAAGTCATTGGATACCGCTAAACCAATACCTGAACTCTTGCGAGATTTATTTGAAGTTATAGAAGATTCTAGGATTTCGGTAAATATGATTATCGAGAATGCTGAATTTGTTCGGCAATCTCAAAATGAGCTAGCTAGAGATTTTGTCTTAAATACACCGAGCAACGTACGTCTAGTTTTAGTAACTAGAACAATGCCAAGATCAGATTTTCTTCAGAATACTTCAAGTAATAAGTTCAATTTGATAGGACCTGATGAACTTAAATTTACTCTAGAAGAAATTGAAACACTTGCCAAGGAACTGCAAATAGTACTTAGCAAAGATCAATTAAAGGTACTTGGTGAAATGAGTGATGGTTGGCCCGCTGGCGTAAGTTTGACTCTTTCTCAGTTACAGAAATCCGAAATTCCTGTAGAGCTAAATGAGCTATTAAAAGTCTCGGGAAGTGAACAGCTGAAGATTGCATCTAGAAAAATTCTTGCGACTCTAGAAAAGAGTCAATTAGAGTTGCTCCAAACCCTAAGTCTCCTGGATGAAATTAATCCAGAGGTCGCCATCAACATAACTGATAATAATGATGTAATCCGCCAATTAACTTTACTTAGTCAAAACTCAATTGTTGTAACTCAAACCAGAGCGCTTCCTCCTAGATTCAAGATGAATTCAATCCTTAAACAAACTCTAGTTGAAGATCTTTTAATAAATCCAAATGTGAAAAACACGGTTGAGAAAATAGTGAAAACTTTAATTTTGAATCAAGATATTAGGCAGGCAGTGCAGATTCTGATTGAACTTGGTGATACGAAACAATTGCAAGAAATTCTCAATAACCCTGAGCTTAATTCGACTATTTCCCGAAATATCTATGAAGCGATAGTTGGCGGTGATATCTCAAAATTA
>CAYRXG010000074.1:0-4598 GCA_964428285.1 uncultured Clavibacter sp. | reverse complement strand
AACATCGATAGAGCGACCAAGATAACTAGTAATCGAATCCGCATGAAGCAAATCTACCGGTAACCTCGCCATGTGATTTCACCATATTTAGCGCTTATGAAGTTACGAGTTGTTGAACTCTTGCTTGTTACAACTCTGCCTGCGCTTTTTTTGGCGGCAAATGGTGTTCCTGATTTAACAATAACTTTGGCTACCTTGATCGGTGGAACTCTTGCAGCTGGCGCAGCTAATGCTTTTAACATGGTGATTGAAACCGACATCGATCGCATGATGACAAGAACTGCAAAGCGACCGATCGTAAATGAGCTTGTCTCTGAAACTAGAGCTTTGATTTTTGCTTATGTAATCTCAATAATTTCTCTGACAATTTTCTGGTTCTTTACAAACCCACTTGCTACCGGATTAACAGTAGCTGCAATTGCTTTTTATGTTTTTGGATATACCGTCGGATTAAAAAGGCGAACCTCGCAAAATATTGTTTGGGGCGGAATTGCCGGATGCCTACCAGTGCTAATTGGATGGGCAGCAGTTACCGGATCCCTTTCCTGGACAGCGTTCTGGTTTTTCTTAGTTATTTTCTTCTGGACGCCGCCACATTTTTGGGCGTTAGCAATTAAATATAAAGATGACTACGCCGCTGCTGGTATTCCCATGTTGCCAGTAGTTGCAACAACTAAAGAAGTTGCAAAGCAGAGTTGGTTCCATACAATCGCAATGATTATCACCTCATTACTAACGTTATACAGCGCAGGATTTCCGGCTTGGACATATTTTGTGACGGCGATCATGGGAATTGCATTTGCATGGCAGTTACGAGATATGGAGAAGAATTCGGGACGGATTTTTCATGGCTCAATTTCATATCTCAGCCTTTTCTCAATCTTGTTAGTTGCTGCAATCTTTATTTGATATCCGACACTTAAGTTATTTCCAGAGATTTTTGAGGCTCCGCCTTTATCCTTTTCGCTAGTAACTGACCCCCATTTCCCCAGGGAGCCAAGTAGTGAGACTTATTTATTTGCGACGCCTATCGCTTCTGCTATCGGCGTTATTACTTCTCTCAACGACTCCATCTTTTAGCGCGCCTAAAAAACCTACGCAGGCACAGATTGATGAAGCAAAACGAATTGAAGCCGAGAAGAAGAAAGCTGCAGATGCAGCGGCAAAGAAATTAGCGCAAGCAAATCTCACCTTAAAACAATTAATTAGCGTTGCAGATGCAGCGAGACGAAAGTATGAAGCAGCAAAAGCAGAATTAGCGCGCGCCACCAGAGAAGCAGATGCAGCGGCCGCGGCATATAAAGAAGCAATTAGCCAAGTTAAAGCAGCTCATGACGACATTGGTCGCCTTGCAACAAATGCATATGTAATGGGTGGTGGCTTTACCGATTTAGATTCAATACTTCAGGCTGATGGTCCGCAGGATTTAATGGATCGATTATCAACTTTAGATTCACTTGGTAAGCAAAATACCCAAGCGCTATTTAGATTTAAAAAGGCTGAGGAAGTGGCCAAGGAAGCAAAAACTGCGGCAGACATCGCCGAAGAAAAACAGCGAGTTGCGACCGCGAAAGTTGCCGAAGCTAAAGCCGAAGCAGATGCAGCGCGAGATGCGCAGCAAAAAGAAGTAGATCGACTCCAGAAGATTCAAGATCAAGTTCTTAAGGAATTAAATGCAGCGCGCAAAACTCGTGTAACACTTGAACAGCAACGCCAACTTGCGCTTTTAGAAGAAGCCAACGCTTCGATTGCAGAAGGAACTGCGATCTATACAAAAGTCTGGCCAGATATTGGATTTAAAGGACGATCCACAATTAGATCTGATCAAGATATGCGAGATAAAGCTGTGGCATTTGCCAAGAAACAAGTGCAAGCTCGAAAACCATATATCTGGGGAGCAGAAGGACCTGATGCATTTGATTGTTCTGGTCTGGTTTATGCCGCTTATCGTTCCGCCGGTCTTAATTGGCCAAATTGGGATCGACTTAACTCTTCACTTTATTTCAGTTACACAAAGCATGTTCCAATCAGCCAATTGCTTCCTGGCGACTTACTTTTCTATTCTTATAAAGGAACGGTAAATACCATTCATCACATCACAATTTATGCCGGAAACGGAATGATGTGGGAAGCCAATTCAAAGGGCAAAGGTCTGCTTTATTCCAATATATATAGCATCAAAGGTCTGATGCCATATGGAGGCCGGGTCTAAGAACAATTACGCTCTGCCGTATGGCAGATGCAACTCCGCTCTATCGAATTCGACTCTCAGTAAGAGATGAGATCTCGGATTTATCGGCGGGAGATAAAGTTTTAGTTGCAGTTTCTGGTGGCGCAGATTCGATGGCTCTGGCCGCTGGCTTACTTCTCGAGGCCCCAAGCCAAGCAATTAATCCAATTGCAATTGTTATTGATCATGATTTACAAGAAGATTCGGCAAAAGTTGCCGAAGAAACTAAGAAAAAGTTAGTAGCGCTTGGTTATAAAGAAGTTGAGATTAGAAAAATTAAAGTTGAAAAGCGCGATGGTTTAGAAGCTTCTGCAAGACGAGCTCGTTACGAAGCCCTTGATAAATTTGCAGATGAAATTGGTGCAGTCGCAATTTATTTGGGTCACACTAAAGATGATCAAGCAGAGACGGTTTTACTTGGTTTGGCGCGAGGCTCGGGAACTCGTTCGTTATCCGGAATGGCAAAACGAATTGATAAATATCGAAGGCCACTTTTGGCAATTAATAGATCTGAAACTGAATCTGCCTGCCAGGAATTAAAGATTGAATATTGGCGTGATCCACATAATCAAGCTTTGGAATTTAAACGAGTGCGTGTTCGTAACAAAGTACTCCCAATCATGGAATCTGAATTAGGTCCTGGAATTTCTGATGCGTTATCAAGATCTGCAAAATTATTAAGAGATGATGCCGACGCACTTGATCAATGGGCTGCTGAAGTATTTGATGAATTAGATCCAAAAGATATTGAGATTGATCAACTTGCTGCGTTGCCGCGTGCGATTAGATCGAGGGTGATTCGCAAAGCGATTTATCTTGCCGGCGCCCCTTCTGGCTCAATTTCATCAGAACATATTGAGCCTGTTGAGGCACTCATCACAGCATGGAAGGGGCAAGGCGCAGTCTCGCTTCCAGGCGGTGTGACCGTAGCCAGAATTTCGGGCAGACTTTCGCTCTCTTAACGCACCCCTAGAAAGGCCGGTAGTGGATCTCGAATCAGTAAAGAGCGATATTGAAAAAGTAATCATCTCTGAAGATCAACTACAGAACCGGCTTAAAGAAGTTGCAAAGCAGATCGATGCTGATTACCAAGGCAAAGAGCTTCTATTAATTGGCGTTCTCAAGGGCGCAGTAATGGTGATGGCAGATTTAACGCGATATATGAATCGCCATGTAGAAATTGATTGGATGGCTGTTTCTTCATATGGATCAGGAACAAAATCATCTGGCGTAGTTCGAATCCTTAAAGATTTAGATCGAGATATAACTGGAAAGAATGTTCTAATTATTGAAGACATTGTTGATACCGGACTTACTCTTGATTGGCTAAGCAATAATTTAAAGTCACGAGGCGCAGGCACTGTCGAGATAATGACGGTGCTTCGTAAACCTGATGCAGCTTTGGTAAAAGTTGATGTGCGTTATGTCGGTTTTGATATTCCAAAAGATTTCGTCATTGGCTATGGTCTTGACTTCAATGAGAAATATCGAAATCTGCCATTCATTGCAGTTCTAGCGAAACATATGTACGAGTAGCCATGGCTGAAAATAAGAATCAGAAAGCTAAACGTCCAAAGCTTCCAATGAAGCCAGGGATGCAACCAAACAAATTAACGCGACGTCCACTCTTCTGGATATTGCTTGCAATTGTTGTTGTGACTTTTGTTGGACAGATTTCTTCCGGCGGAAATCAATTTACAAAAGTTGATACATCGCAAGCGATGGCAGCAATCACAAGAGGCGATGTAGAAGCCGCAACCATTGTGGATCGAGATCAAGTAATTAGATTAGTTTTAAAGCCCGGAGCGGCTATCAAAGGCGCCACCAATGTTGAGGCTTCATATGTAACTGGCCAAGAACCGATTTTGATTGATTTGCTTAGTGCAACTCCGCCACCAAAAGAGTGGAATGTAACAGTACCAAAGACCAATTTATTGGTCTCAATATTATTTACATTAGGACCGATAGTTCTTCTTTTCTTCTTGCTTCTTTTCTTTATGGGGCAAGCACAGGGCGGTTCTCGAGTATTTTCATTTGGCAGATCTCGTGCCAAATTGCATTCCAATGAAGTTCCGCAAGTTACCTTTGCCGATGTTGCCGGCGCAGATGAAGCAATTGAAGAATTTAAAGAGATCAAAGATTTCTTGGCAGATCCCAAGAAATATCAAGCAATCGGTGCAAAGATTCCAAAGGGCGTTTTGCTCTTTGGCCCACCAGGAACCGGTAAAACTTTATTAGCTCGCGCAGTTGCGGGTGAAGCAAAAGTTCCGTTTTATTCAATTTCTGGTTCAGATTTCGTTGAGATGTTTGTTGGTGTCGGTGCTTCCCGTGTGCGAGATCTATTTAATCAAGCAAAACAGAATTCACC
>CAYRXG010000073.1:0-4656 GCA_964428285.1 uncultured Clavibacter sp. | reverse complement strand
CCGCGACCTTCGCTTTACGAGAGCGACGCTCTACCGACTGAGCTAGGGCGGCGAAGTTAGTCGAGTACTACTTCTCCATTTGGGCTTGATAATACGACAGAGATGATTCCGGTTTCGCCTTCAAAATCATTTGGGTTGCGATAGACGACTTCGACATCTTTGAAGGCACGTGCTGGTTCTGAGCCGAGCCATTCTTTGATTGTTGTTTCATCGCCGGAAATTTCAATTCGTTGTATTTCAGCTGTTGGTTTGCCGTCGGTTGATGGGTGTTCGTTTGATACCCATTGAATAAAGAATGGAAGTTGAGAATCTTCAATGGTTCCCATAACTCCAAGCTGTTTCCATTTAAGTTCAGTGCCATCTGGACGTTTTCTTGATCCATCAATTGAACTTCTGCCAAGTCTTTGTTCGACTGGAGAAATATCGTCTGTTGCAACAACCCAAGTCATCCATCCGCCACCAAGATTTGCTCGCTTTGAAACGGCTTTTCCAAATGCAGATTCTTCTGATGCTGGGTGTTCTAGTGGGCATACGACTTCAAGATAGTGGCCATTCTTAAGAGGCAAGGTGAAGTTTCTGGTTCCAAATCTTGGATGGATTCCGCCATCAACAAATGCAGATCCAAGACGTGAACCAATTCTTTGAACAACATCAACTAGTTGATCTTGGGATGTTGCGTATGAAAGGTGATCAAGGCGAAATGGCATAGGCGAATTCTGCCTCACTGGGGGCAGTGCTAATGACCATTGTTAAGTGGCGCAAATCGCAGAAAAAATGATTCTACGAGCAATAGTTGGGAGGCATTGGTCGTTAGTGATTCCCTGATTTCACTGAGCTTGATAAGAAGCGCTGAGATTTGACCGGTTTTATTTTGACTGGAGATACGTTCAATTTCTGAAGATAAATCGGAGTTTATATAGGGACCTTGACCTGCCAGGCAATCTCTTAGAAAAGTTGAGTAATCAAGGAGAACGCCATCGATTTCATCCTTAACGATTCTGGTAAACCTAGCCTTCTGATCTTTTTCTAAATCTTTTAGCGCTTTTGCGCCTCCTGAAACTAAACCACGAGCGCCGCTCTGAAGTGCAGACTTCAGCTCTTCACTTTCTTTCTCATTTCTTTCTGAAGTTCTTAATTCAGCGTTTTCATTCGCAAACTCGATAAGTTTTGCAGCTGCTGTGATTGCGCTTCCTTCGGACTTAACTGAGAAGAGAAAATCAAAACTTTTCCTACGTTTTGCACTAAATGAGGGATCTTTTAGAAAACCTCTCGCTTTGCCGATGTGGCCCTGTGAAATTCTTGCGGCTAGCTCTGCTTCTTCAATATTTGCGCCAAGAGATTTCTGTAGGTAATTTGAAATTTCACTTGCAGTTGGGGTTTTAAGATTCAAATGTCGGCATCTTGATCTGATGGTTGGTAGAACGTCTTGAAGTGTGGGTGCGCATAAGAGCCAGATGGTCTGACTTGATGGTTCTTCCAAAGCCTTTAGGAGTGCGTTTGCTGCGGCTTCTGTCATTCGGTCGCAGTCTTCAATAACAACTACTCGCCACTTTGAAAGAGAAGCGCCCCAGGCTGAGCGAGATACGACTTCTCTTATTTCATCTATTTTGATTGATATGCCATTTACATCAAGAATTTCAACATCAGGATGCGTTCCAAGAAATGCGGTTCGACAATCATCGCATTCGCCACAACCGGAGTTTTTACAGATTAGAGCTGCAGCAAATGCTTTTGCGGCATTTGATCTGCCAGAGCCAGGCGGGCCGGTGAATAACCATGCATGTGTCATCTCTTGGCCAGTTGAGTTTTCTCTGGCTGCCGTTATTGCGCTTTCAAGGGCAGAAATAACTGCTGTTTGGCCTACTAAACCTTCGAAGACGCGTGCGCTCACTTCAAAATCTCTTGGATACGAGAAACAATTTCTGCGTGGATTTCTGGAATTGGTCTTCTTGCATCGATTACCAAATATCGCTCTGGATCAAGTGATGCTAGCTGTAAATATTCTTGGCGTACTCGATTGTGAAAATCAATTGATTCGCTCTCTAATCGATCGGCATTCTTCTTTCGTTTTAATCCGATATCTGCTGGTTGATCAAGAATTATTGTCAGAGTTGGGTATAAGGATTCAGTTGCCCAACGACTGATGCGGGCAACTTCATTTGATGCCAAAGTTCTGCCAGCGCCTTGATAGGCAATTGAAGAATCAAAATATCTATCGGTGATGACTACTTCATCTCGCTCAAGAGCTGGTCGTATTTTTGAATAGACGTGATGTGCGCGATCTGCGGCATAAAGCAGAGCTTCTGCTCTTGGCGAGATAACACCGGTTTCGTTAGCAAGAAGAATCTTTCGCAATCCTTCACCAAGCTTTGACCCACCTGGTTCTCGAGTAAGAGTTACAACCTTTCCTTCTTCTTCAAACCAACCTTTTAGTAATTTTGCTTGGGTTGATTTCCCAGACCCTTCGCCACCCTCAAATGCGATAAAGATTCCCTGTGCGCGCTCAGAAGTGATTGAACCAAGTTCTCCGCGCAAAGCGTTTAAGACATCAGACCAAAACGAAACACCTGGACGATCTTTCATCTGGTGATAAGAAATTTGTCCAACAAGTGCAGCTAGGAAACCGCCGCCAAGCATCGTGAAAGCGGCACCGTTGTAAGTAAGTATTGCTTCACCAAATGCAAAAGTGTGTTCGCCAATTGCTGCTGCAATTAGTGGGGATATTGCTAAAACTGCTACAAGTGAAATTCTGATCAGAGCTTGAACAAAGGCGAAGGTTCGGCCGCGAATTTCATCGCTGACTTCCATGCCAAGCATGGTGAATCCACTGACCCAACAAACCCCGGAAAACAAGCCAATAATCAATACCGTCAAGATTGCAATAACCAGGTTCTGTAGCAGCGATAGAACGATTAGGAAGATTCCAGCCGTAGTAAGGGCGGCGCCAAATAATCTTCTTCTAGAGAACTGTGAAAATATTTTTGGACCTAGGGCAATGCCACCGGCAAGTCCGGTAAAAACAGATCCAAAGAGAATTCCGTATGCGGCGTCACCAGCATTTAGATCGCCAACAAAGGTTCTGGCAAGACCAATCACGGCACCGGCTGCGATAAATGCACCGATCATTCCGATTATTAAGCCACGAACAACTTTCGAAGAGAAGATAAATTTAGCGCCATCGGCAAGAGATGAAATCATTGATGGAGTTGCTTTGCTGTTTTGTAGATGGTCTTTTGGAATATCGATTCTGGAAATTGCTATTGCGCTAAATAGGAAACTGACGGCATTTACATATAGTGCAAGATCTACCGCAGAATAATTCTCTAGCCCAATTGTCGCACCAACTGCTGTTGCAGAAATTGAGAGGATAGAGAAAATAATTGCCGCAACAGGAGCGCTTCCATACGCTGCAAAGAGTGACATCTGATTTGCATTCTCTAATTTATTTTTTGGTACCAGATTTGGAACAGTTGCTTCTTTGGCAGGGCTCCAAAACATCGTTACGCATTCGACAAGTACGGTTGCGATATAAAGCCAGAGGTAGTTTCCAACAATCGGAATCGAAATAAATAAAGCTGCTCGAAGTATGTCTCCGATTACCATGACAAGTTTGCGATCAAAGCGATCAGCAATCACACCAGCAATTGGGCCGAGAATTACCGAAGGAAGGAGTCTTGCAATAAATACGCCAGCGATTGCAAAGTTAGCGGTGGCGTAATTGCCGCCAGCCAGTTGTTGGGCAAGCGCAGTGGTAGCAAGAAGTCCAAGCCAATCACCCAAAGAAGAGAAGGACATGGCGTTCCAAAGCCTTCTAAAAGCAGGGATTCTTAAGACGCTTTCGTTGGCCCTTATTGAGCCCGCCTGTGGCGTTGGAATTGTCCCTGACATAGGGAAAGCCTATTACTCGCTCTTCTTTGCTTTTCCGGTTGCGCTCTTCTTGCTCTTTTTCTTTGAGCCAGCGTCGGAGATAGTTTTCTCAGTAAGAGTTGGTGCTTTTTTCCGCTTAGAAGTTTTTTTCTTCGGTGCTCCACCATTCTCAAGTTCCCAGGCCCTACGTCCTGCAAGAAGTTCTTGAGCGCGTTCGATTGTCATCGCTTCAACGGTATCGCCGCGGCGAAGGGTGGCATTAGTTTCGCCATCAGTTACATACATACCGAATCTGCCATCTTTAATAATGATCTGTTTATTTGTTGTTGGATCAACGCCAAGGTCTTTTAGTGGTGGTTTTGCAACGCCACGACGTCGAACTTTTGGTTGTTTATAGATTTCTTCAGCTTGATCAAGTGTGATGGTAAATAATTGATCTTCAGTTGTAAGTGTTCTGGAATCTGCGCCGCGTTTTAGGTAAGGACCGTATCGGCCATTTTGCACGGTTATTTCTTCACCAGTTTGGCTATCGGTACCAAGTGTTCTTGGAAGTGAAAGAAGTTTTAGCGCATCATCTAAAGTAACGGTATCTAAAGTCATTGTAGAAAGAAGTGAGGCGGTCTTTGCCTTAACTTCATTTTTCTTTTTCTTACCTTCTACTTCCGGAAGAATTTCAGTGATGTAAGGACCAAATCTTCCAGACTTAGCAATGATTGGCAGATTTGTTGTTGGATCTGTGCCGAGTTCTCGCTCACCTGAAGGAGCTGCAAGAAGTTCGATTGCTTTTTG
>CAYRXG010000072.1:0-4827 GCA_964428285.1 uncultured Clavibacter sp. | reverse complement strand
TCGATTACAAAGATGTAGCAACGCTACGCAAGTACATCTCTGATCGCGGCAAGATCCGCGCTCGCAGAATTACCGGCGCTTGCACACAACACCAACGTCAAGTAACCGCTGCGATTAAAAATAGTCGCGAAGTTGCGTTACTTCCATATACCTCAACGGCGCGATAAGGAGAGATCAATGAAATTAATCCTGACTCGTGAAGTAGCTGGCCTTGGCCATGCAGGTGATGTGGTCACTGTTAAAGATGGCTATGCCCGTAATTTTCTAATTCCACGCGGTTCTGCAATCGCCTGGAGCGATGGTGGCGAAAAACAGATCTCTGGCATTCGCCGTGCGCGCCAAGCTCGTGAAATCCGCGATAAAGATCATGCCAACGAAATCAAGGGCAAGCTCGAAGGAGCAACTCTTGAGATCAAGGTAAAGGTCGGTTCTACCGGACGACTCTTTGGTTCAGTAACTGAAAAAGATATTGCTCAAGTTATTAAGAATGAGACTGGAATCGATATCGATCGTCACAAGATCAAGCTGATTAAGCATGTAAAGAATCTTGGTAAGCACACCGCCAAGATCTCACTTCTTACCGGCGTATCTGCAAATGTGACTGTAAACGTTATTGATTAATTAGTTCGCTTTTAAGTGGGCCCGCTTCGGCGGGCCCATCTCATTTTCTGAGATTCTCCTAAAAATTTTTATTCACAGGTCATTACGCCTCTGAAGTGCGTATTTACCGTTAAAAACTCTAGTTACCCACATTTCATCCACAAGCTCCACACAGGCTAAAGCCAGTTCTCCACAGTTAATCCACACGCACTCCACACGCATAAAACTCTCAGTTAGGCGCTGTCAGTGCTCACTTAGAAGATACGCACATGAGTTTGGCAGAACTCCCAAATTACGACGATCGTCGTTCTGCCGTACCCGAATTTGATCGAACACCACCACAAGATTTAGTTGCAGAACAATCTGTTCTTGGCGGCATGCTCTTATCAAAAGATGCAATTGGTGAAGTCGTTGAAATTATTCGTCACCGAGATTTTTATCGACCAGCTCATGAATTAATTTTTGAAGTAATTATTGATTTATATGGTCGCGGCGAACCTGCAGATCCCGTAACCGTTGCAGCAGAATTAACAAAACGCGGCGAGATTGCCCGAGTTGGTGGCGCTCCTTATCTACACACTTTAATTTCCGCAGTCCCAACTGCAGCAAATGCCGGTTACTACGCAAAGATTGTTCGCGAACGTGCAATTGCAAGAAGGTTAGTTGAAGCAGGTACAAAAATTGTCCAACTCGGTTATGCCGCAGAAGGCGAGATTGATGATGTAGTTGATCTTGCCGAACAAGAGGTATATCAAGTCACCGAACGTCGCGCTGGCGAAGACTTTGTACAACTAAATTCTTTAATTCCTGCTGCCCTTGATCAGATTGAAAAGATGCAATCTGGTGATATTGCAGAAGGTATAAAAACTGGTTTTAAAGATTTAGATAGTCTTACAAATGGTTTGCATCCAGGAAATATGATCGTTGTTGCAGCCCGTCCTGCCGTTGGTAAATCAACACTCGGTCTTGATATCGCTCGCAACGCAGCAATCCACAATGGTGATTGCTCAGTTATCTTCTCGCTAGAAATGTCTCGCTCTGAAATTACGATGCGCATGCTCTCTGCCGAAGCTCGCGTATCGCTAAATAACATCCGCTCAGGTGCGCTCAGCGATGATGAGTGGGCTCGTTTGGCTCGCCGCATGGGCGAAATCAATGATGCCCCGCTCTTTATTGATGATTCACCAAATCTTTCAATGATGGAGATTCGCGCAAAAGCTCGTCGCTTAAAGCAGCGCCATGATCTAAAGCTTGTCGTTATCGATTACCTCCAGCTGATGTCATCTGGAAAGAAAGTTGAAAATCGCCAACAAGAAGTCTCCGAATTCTCACGTCAATTAAAGCTCCTTGCTAAAGAACTAAATGTTCCAGTTATAGCTATCTCCCAGCTAAATCGCTCCCCAGAACAACGCTCTGATAAAAAGCCGATGCTCTCTGATTTACGTGAATCTGGTTCGATCGAGCAGGATGCTGACGTTGTTATCTTGCTACATCGCGATGATCTATATGACCCACAAAATAGATCAGGTGAAGCAGATCTAATTGTTGCCAAGCATCGTAACGGTCCTACCAAAGTAGTTACCGTGGCCTCACTTCTTCACTTTGCTAAATTTGCCGATATGGCGCCAAAGTACACAGCACCATCAGATAAATTCGTTAAAGATAATTAAAACTGTTTTGTAAGCTTCCCACTCTTAACATCATAAATTGCCCCAACCACTTCAATTCCTTTTGGCAAGAAAGGAAATGATCTAATTCGCAATACATCAATCTCAAGAGCAGCTACTTGATCTGATACCGTCCTAATCTCAATTGATCGGGTATCCATTCCAGAAATTTCTTTAATTGCGGCATGAACTTCAGATTCAGTACCACTTGCCATTCGACAATCTGTATGCGGCATAACAAGAATTCGCTCTACATTCAAAAGATGAGTTGCAAGAACCAAAGTGCGAAGAACATCCTCTGTTACTCGAGCACCTGCATTGCGCAAGATTTTGGCATCCCCTGGCTTCATTCCAACGACTCTTAACGGATCGATTCTCGAATCCATACATGTAATGATTGCTAGACCTTTAGCAGCTCTACCAGTTAAATCACTTGCTTGAAAAGATTGCGCAAATTGCTCATTTGCGGCAAATATTTCAGAGAAACTCAATGTCCAATTGCCTTTGCCCGAGCACGATCTGCGATAAAGATTCCAACAATTACAACAACGCAACCAATTAATTGAATGCCATTTAGACTTTCATTGAGCCACCACCAAGCAATCATTCCGGCTAGTACTGGTTCGATCATGCCAAAGACGCTTGCTGTGGAAGCGCTTAATAATTTCAATCCAGCAAGTACAAAAAGGTATGGCGCAACTGTTCCCATAATGATTATCCAGAGAACTAGAACCCAACCAGGAAGAGTTTGACCTTCAAAAACACCAAGCAGGTTCATATCTTTAGAGAGCGCTTCAAATGGGTAATCCCAGATTGGGAAGAAGAAAAGTAGACCAAGGGATGCAATGCCAAAACCCCAAACCGAAATTGCGCCACTAGATTTTGTTTTGCTTAAGTGATCGCCAATCAAGAAGTATCCCGCTAAGCAGAAGGCATCAAAGAAAGCTGCCATCAAACCGATTCGATCGATTGCTAAACCATTCCAGATCTGGGTGATCATTAATAATCCGCCAAGCGCCAGGAGAATCGCATACCAGAATGCGCTTGGAACATGTTTCTTCAAGACAAAGCGGAGAAAAACCAAGATCCAGATTGGCGCAGTAAATTCAATAAGAAGCGCAACACCTACATACATTCGCTCGATTGCGACAAAGTAGAGAGCTTGTACTAGTGCGACGCCGACTAATCCGAAAAGAAGTAACCAAGGAAGTTCTGCTTTTGTTGGCTTTAACTCTTTTCGGCGAAATGCCATATAGAAGATAAAGAGAATCAAAAAGCCACCGCCGGTGCGAGCTTGGGTAAGTCGCCAAGCTGAGATGCTGTCGATTAAAACGATTTTGGAGACGATGCCATTAAAGGCAAATAGCAGGGCTCCGATTAAACAGTAGATCTCACCGCGGAGCTTTGTGAACACCGCGCAACCTTATCGGCTTTAGAAGGCGTTTTCTGAGACTCCCATGATTTCGCCATCTTCGCGCTCCACAATTGCTCTAGTTGCAGTAATTAGCGGTAAGAAGTTATGAACAAAGTATCGCGATGCCGCAATTTTTCCTTCATAGAAATCTTTATCTTTTCCAGAAGCGCTACCAATTTTGGCTGCAGCAATATCAGCTTGGCGGAGCAATAACCAAGAGATGATTACATCGCCAACCGACATCAACAAACGAGTGGTGTTTAAGCCACATTTATAAATCTCATCTGGTTTTTCTTGGCTCGCCATTGCGTGAGTAATTAGCTGAGTAATTATGGCTTGAAGATCTTCTTGAGCCTTTCCAAGTGTTTTCTTCTCTTCAGCATTATTTCCACCAGCTGCAACAAAGGCACCAATCTCTTTGGAAAGTTTTGTTAAAGCGCGACCGTTATCTTTAATGATTTTACGGAAGAAGAAATCCAATCCTTGAATAGCGGTTGTGCCTTCATACAAAGTATCAATCTTTGCATCGCGAACATATTGCTCTAGTGGCCAATCCATCGTAAATCCAGATCCGCCAAAGGTTTGTAGTGATTCTGTTCCAAGGAGTGTCCAAGCTTTTTCTGATCCATATCCCTTAACGATTGGAAGGAGTAGATCGTTTAGGTGCTCTAAACCTTCAATTTCATCTTCAGATTTTCCTTCTGCTTTCGCAAGCAGAACTGCATCTTGAATTGAAGCGGTATAGAGAACTAGCGCGCGCATACCTTCGGCATAAGCTTTTTGCGTCATCAATGAACGACGAACATCTGGATGTTTAATAATGGTTACGCGCGGACTGGCTTTATTTGCCATATCTTTCATATCGCCGCCCTGTACGCGTGTTTTTGCGTAGGCAAGGGCTTGTTGGTAACCAGCAGAAAGTGTTGAAATTGCCTTTGTTCCAACCATCATGCGAGCAAATTCGATGATCTTAAACATCTGGGCAATGCCGTCATGAACTTCACCGAGTAAGTAACCGACTGCCGGTTCTTTCTCGCCCAAATTCATTTCGCATGTTGCGGAAACATTTAGACCCATCTTATGTTCAACATTTGTCACATAAACACCATTACGTTTTCCAAGCGCACCGGTTTCAAAATCAAACAT